>DASTGC010000079.1:0-2004 GCA_035719485.1 Novosphingobium sp. | reverse complement strand
ATTCCCGCCACCAGCTGCTGCAAAAGATGCCGGACTTCCCCGACCTGGCCGCGCTGAATGCCTGGCTGGAACAGCGTTGCCTGGAGCTGTGGCGCGAGACGGCCCATGGCAAACTGCCCGGCACGATCGCCGATGTCTGGGCCGATGAGGTTGCCAGCCTGATGCCGCTGGGACGAACCTTCGACGGCTTTGTCGAGCATGCCAAGCGGGTCTCACCGACCTGCCTCGTGCACTTCGAGCGTAACCGGTACAGCGTGCCGGCCTCCTTCGCCAACCGCCCGGTCAGCCTGCGCGTTTACCCGGATCGGATCGTCGTAGTCGCCGAGGGCCGGATTCTGTGCGAGCACGAGCGGATCATCGAGCGGTCCCATCATCTGCCCGGACGGACGATCTACGACTGGCGCCACTATCTGGCAGTGATCCAGCGCAAGCCAGGGGCCCTGCGCAACGGGGCGCCCTTCATCGAGATGCCCGATGCCTTCCGCCAGCTGCAGGGCCATCTCCTGAAGCGCCCGGGTGGTGACCGGGAGGTAGCCGAGATCCTCGCCCTCGTCCTTCAGCACGATGAACAGGCTGTCCTCTGCGCGGTCGAGCTCGCGCTCGACGCCGGCGTGCCGACCAAGACCCACATCCTCAACCTCCTGCACCGGTTGACCGACGGCAAGACTGGCACGCCACCGAAGATCGATGCGCCGCAGGCCCTGACCCTGCGGCGCGAGCCCAAAGCCAACGTCGAGCGCTATGATGCGCTGCGCAACAGGGAGACCGCCCGTGCGTCATGATCCTGCCAGCGCTGCCGTCGTGGTCATGCTGCGCGGCCTCAAGATGTACGGGATGGCCCAGGCCGTAGCGGACCTCATCGAGCAAGGGGCGCCGGCCTTCGATGGCGCCGTGCCGATCCTGTCCCAGTTGCTCAAGGCGGAGGTGGCCGAGCGCGAGGTGCGTTCGATCGCCTATCAGACCAAGGCGGCACGCTTCCCCGCCTACAAGGACCTCACCGGCTTCGATTTTGCCTCCAGCGAGATCAACGAGGCCCTGGTCCGCCAGCTTCACCGCGGCGATTTCATCGACGGGGCCAACAACGTCGTGCTGATCGGTGGCCCCGGCACCGGCAAGACCCACATCGCCACGGCCCTCGGCATCCAGGCCGTCGAGCACCATCGCAAGAAGGTGCGATTCTTCGCTACCGTCGACCTGGTAAATGCGCTCGAACAGGAGAAGGTTCTCAACCGGGCCGGGCAGCTGGCTGACCGTCTGCTCCGCCTCGACCTCGTGATCCTCGACGAACTGGGCTACCTGCCGTTCAGCTCATCGGGCGGCGCCCTGCTGTTCCACTTGCTCAGCAAGCTCTACGAGCGCACCAGCGTCATTATCACTACCAACCTGAGCTTCTCGGAATGGGCCGGCGTGTTCGGCGATGCCAAGATGACCACGGCGCTGCTCGACCGCCTTACCCACCACTGCCACATCCTGGAGACCGGAAACGACAGCTTCCGCTTCAGAGCCAGCAGCGCAGCAGCCCCAAAGCATCGAAAGGACAAATCACCCGCTTGACCCGATCCCCGCACCGGGGAACACATATCCACCCGGGTCACTTCTCTATGGAAATCCCGGGTCACTTCTCAGTGGCAATCAACAGACAGGCGGCCTCATTCAACGATCGATCTCACCAAACACGATATCAAGCGAGCCGAGAATTGCGGTGACATCGGCCAGCATGTGCCCCTTCGTCATGAAATCCATGGCCTGGAGATGCGAAAAACCGGTTGGCCGGATCTTGCAGCGATAGGGCATGTTCGAGCCGTCGGAGACGAGATAGACGCCGAATTCGCCCTTCGGGCTTTCGGTGGCGACGTAGACCTCGCCGGCGGGCACGTGGAAGCCCTCGGTGTAGAGCTTGAAGTGGTGGATCAGCGCTTCCATGGAGCGCTTCATCTCGCCCCGCCGAGGCGGCGTCACCTTGTGGTCGTCCGAGAGAACCAGCCCAGGCGTTTTCTTAATTCG
>DASTGC010000078.1:0-6482 GCA_035719485.1 Novosphingobium sp. | reverse complement strand
CTGGCCGATGGCGTGATGGCCACGCTGATCGAACCCGATGGCCCCGGGCAAACCGCCTACCTGTTAACCGGGAATTATCGGGTCATCCTCGAATATAATTGCTCGAACTACTACGCACTGTCCGTGGGGTTGCTAGCAGATGAGATTGCCCGTTAACCGTCACCCGCGCCACTTCGGCCTGCTCTTGCTGGCGACCGCCGCCTCCATCGCCAGCCTCCTGGCGGCCCCGCTGCTGGCCCGGGAACGCGTGCCCACGCCGGCCCCGGCCGGTCCCGCGGCGGATTACCCGATGGTCCTCGGCTCGCCCTATGTGGTCGACGGGGTGACCTATACCCCGGCCGATACCATGAACATCGATCAGGTCGGTTATGCCGTGGTGGAGCAGGATGCCGGGGCAGGGGTCTCGATCGCCCACCGCACCCTGCCGCTGCCAAGCTATGTCGAGGTCACTTCCCTTCGCACCGGGCGCACGATCCTCGCGAGGGTCGAGCGGCGCGGTCCGATGTTAGGTCCGAACCAGTTCAGTCTGTCTGCCGCGGCCGCCGCCCAGTTGGGTGCCGATGGCCGCACTCCCGTGCGCGTGCGCCGGGTCAACCCGCCCGAGGCCGAGCGCGCCCTGCTGCGCGACCATCAGACCGCGCCGGTCCGCATGGATACGCCAATGTCGTTGGTAGGCGTACTGCTGCGCAAGCTCGACCCATCGCTCGCCGCGCCGCCGGTCGCTGCAGTTGTCGCTCCGGCGCCGGCGGTCCAGAAGGCTCCGGGGATCGCCACCACCCCGTCGGTCCCGCCCAAGCCCGCTGCCGAAGCGGCCAAGCCGATCGCCAGGCCCGCGATCGCCGCGGCTTCGGTAAAGCCGGCACCCAAGGCGTTGCCGGCTCCGAAGGCTGCCGCCACGCCGCCAGGCGCTTTCGTCCAGGTCGGTGCCTTCTCTACCCGCGAGCGCGCCGCAACCGCAGCCAGGCAGGTCGGCGGTACGATCTCCCTGGCCGGCAAGCTCTACCGCGTCCGCATCGCCGGCCTCGCCACCTCTGCCGAAGCCTCCGCCGCCCTCGCCAAGGCCAGGGGCGCGGGCTATAGCGATGCCCGAATCCAGCGGGCTGACTGACTGACGCCATCGCGGCGCATTCCGGCTCGCCTGGGTTGAGGTTGGGACCGGAAACAGTTGAAACGCCTGCCATTCGTCGTGACGATCGGCGCCCTTGCGGTGCTCTTGCCGCTCGCCGGCTCCTTTGCCCAGGTCGGCGAGGAGGAAGCCGCTGCCGATCAGGCAGCGGCCGAACGCGCCAAGGCCGGTGTCGCGCTCGACGATCCGCGCCAGCCACCGGCCTCGCTCGATCCTGTCCCGCTGGCGATCCTGGTCGATCTCGGCTCCGGCCAGGTGCTCTATGCCAAGGAGCCGGACCGCCGCTTCATGCCTGCCTCGATCACAAAGGTGATGACGCTCTACGTCGCCTTCGAACTGATCTCGCGCGGCCAGCTCAACGAAAACCAGACCTTCCGGATGAGCGAGGATGCGTGGAAGCATTGGCACGGCGTCGGCTCGACCATGTTCCTCGATCGCGAACACGAGGTCACCGTCCACGACCTGCTGATGGGCATCGCCAATGTCTCGGCCAACGACGGCTGCGTGGTCATGGCCGAAGGCGCGGCGGGCTCGGTGGCCAACTGGGTCGCGCTGATGAATGCCGAGGCCCGCCGGATCGGCATGACCAACAGCCACTACGGCACCCCCAACGGCTGGATGGACGAGGGGCAGACCTACGTCACCCCGCGCGATCTCGCCACGCTCGCCGCGGCCATGCTGCGCCGCCACCCCGATCTCTACCACCGCTACATTGGCCACCAGACCTCGACCTGGAACGGCATCACCCAGCACAATCATGATCCGATCCTCGGCAAGGTGCCGGGTGCCGACGGGATCAAGACCGGTTTCACCAATCAGGCCGGCTATGGTTTCCTCGGCTCTGCCGAGCGCAATGGCCGGCGGCTCGTCATGGTCATCGGATCGGCGGAAAAGCCCAAGGAGCGCGCCCGCGCTGCGGCCGACCTGATGGACTGGGGCTTCGCTGCCTTCGACAGCCGCCCCTTGTTCGCCGCCGGAGCCGAAGTGGCGCATGCCCGGGTGCAGGATGGCGAGGCCCGCTCGGTCCCGCTGCTCGCGCCCACCGCCTATTCGGCGACCAGCCCGCGCGGCACCCGTGCGCCCGTCTCGCTGCGCCTCGTCTATGACGGACCGCTCCAGGCCCCGATCCGCAAGGGCGATGCCGTGGCCGCGCTCGAGATCCGCATCGGCAATGGCGCGCCGCAGAAGGTGCCGCTGGTCGCCGGCGCCGATGTCGCCAGGGCCGGCCCGTTCCGCCGCCTGCTCAATGGCCTCGCCGGGCTGCTTTCGTGACCAATCCGGCCGGAAAGTTCATCGCCTTCGAAGGCGGGGAAGGGGCGGGGAAGTCGACCCAGGCGCGCCTGCTCGCCGAAGCCCTGCGCGCTCGCGGCCATGAAGTCGTCGTCACCCGCGAACCCGGCGGCACCCCCGGTGCGGAGGCGATCCGCAGGCTGCTGCTGGATACCGCGGGCGACGGCTTCCTGCCCCGGGCCGAAGCCCTGCTCTTCGCCGCCGCCCGGTCCGACCACGTGGAGCGCCTGATCCGCCCCGCGCTGGCCGCCGGCCAATGGGTACTGTGCGACCGCTACCTCGATTCGAGCCGCGCCTATCAGGGCGGGGGCGGGGGCCTCGCCGATGCAGAGCTGCGCGATCTCCACCGCCTCGGCTCCCTCGGCCTCCTGCCCGATCTCACCGTCCTCATCGAGGTCAGTCCCGGGGAAGCCGCCCGCCGCGTCGCCCACCGCGACGGCGACGAGGCCGACCGCATCGGCGGCCGCCCCGCCGAATATCACGCCCGCGTGGCCGCCGCCTTCCGCCGCTTCGCCGAAGCCGAACCCGGCCGCTTCGCCGTGATCGACGGCAACGGCGAGCGCGAAGTCACGCAGGCCGCGATCCTCGCCGCCGTGGACCGCATGGCATGAGCCTGATCGGCCATGACGAAGCCTGGCGCGAATGGCGCGGGGCCATGGCCTCGGGCCGGATGCACCATGCCTGGATCCTCGCCGGCAAGCAGGGCCTCGGCAAGGCGGCCTTCGCCCACGCCGCCGCCCGCGAACTGGTCGCCGAAGCCGGCATTCCTCAGCCCGAACACCACCCCGATATCCTGGAATTGGCTCCGCTGCCCGCGACCGACGAAGACCAGAAGAAGAAGGAAGCCGGCCAGCCTTACCAGACCAAGCGCAACATCTCGGTCGATCAGGTCCGCCAGATCCAGCACCGCCTCGTCACCCGGCCAACGCTCGGTGCGCGCCGCGCCATCATCATCGATCCCGCCGACGACATGGAGAAGGGCGCAGTCAATGCCCTGCTCAAAAGCCTTGAAGAACCGCCCGCCGGCACCTTCTTCCTCCTCGTCGCCCACCGCCCCGGGCGCCTGCTCCCTACCATCCGCTCGCGCTGCCGCACCCTGCGCTTCCCGGCGCTGGCTGACGACCAGGTGGCGCACATCCTGCGCACCATCACCCCGGAAACCGATTCCGCCTCCCGCGCCGCCGCCGTCGCCGCCGCAGAAGGCTCGCCCGGCGCCGCGCTCGGCTTCGTCGAGCAGGAGCTCGGGCCGGTCCACGCGCTGATGGAGCAATTGGTCGGGGAAGGGGACCCGCAGTTCATCCTGCGAGGGGCGCTGGCCGGCGAAATCGGTGCGCGGCCCGATCGCACGCGCCTCCTCGCCACGCTCGACCTTGCCCGCGCCGTGCTGGCCGCGCGCCTGGCCGTTGCAGTGCCGTTGCAGCGCCGTTGCATTATCGACGCCCACGCCGCCCTCGCCACCCTGACCGCGCAGGTGCCGACCTACAATTACGACGCGGGGCTCCTCGCCATGGAAATCGGCGGGTTGCTCGCCTCGGCCGCCATGCCTAGAGAGACCGCCTGATTTCCCTGACTGGCGGACCCCGATTGGCAATTTATGGCCGAACCGTTCTATCTCACCACCGCGATCTCCTACCCCAACGGCAAGCCTCACATCGGCCATGCCTACGAGGCCATCGCGGCTGACGTCATCGCCCGCTTCCAGCGCCTCTCCGGCCGCGACGTCCGCTTCCAGACTGGCACCGACGAACACGGCCTGAAGATGGCCCAGAAAGCCCGCGACCTTGGCACGACGCCGCAGGCGCTTGCCGATGAAATGTCACAATATTTCATCGATATGTGCGATGCCTTGAATGTCTCTTATGACGTCTTCATCCGCACCACCGAACCGCGCCACCACGCCGCCACCCAGGAGCTGTGGCGGCGCATGGAAGCAAACGGCGACCTCTATCTCGACCGCTACGAAGGCTGGTACTCGGTCCGCGACGAAGCCTATTATGACGAAAGCGAACTGGTCGCCGGGGAAGGGGGGGAGAAGCTCAGCCCCCAAGGCACGCCGGTAGAGTGGACGGTTGAGGAATCGTGGTTTTTCCGCCTTTCCAAATACGCGGAGCCGTTGCTCACGCTCTATCGCGATCACCCGGAATTCCTCCAGCCCGACAGCCGCCGCAACGAAATCATGCGCTTCGTCGAAGGCGGCCTGCGCGATCTCTCGGTCTCGCGCACCAGCTTCGACTGGGGGATCAAGGTTCCTGGGTCCGACAACCACGTCATGTACGTCTGGGTCGATGCGCTCACCAACTACCTGACGGGGCTTGGTTTTCCGGAAGAGACCGAGGCCATGGCCAAGTGGTGGCCGGCCGATCTCCACCTGATCGGCAAGGACATCGTCCGCTTCCACTCGGTCTACTGGCCCGCCTTCCTGATGAGCGCCGGCCTGCCGGTCCCCCGCCAGGTTTTCGGCCACGGCTTCCTCCTCAACCGCGGCCAGAAGGAATCGAAGTCGCTCGGCAATGTCACCGATCCGCTGGCGCTCGCCGGGCAGTTCGGGGTGGATACCTTGCGCTATTTCCTGATGCGCGAGGTCGCCTTCGGGCAGGACGGATCCTATTCTCCCGAAGCCATCGTCACCCGCGCCAATGCCGAACTGGCGAACTCCTACGGGAACCTCGTCCAGCGGGTTTGTTCCATGATATTCAAGAACATGGACGGCAAACTTCGCGCGTTCGAGACGACCGAAGCTGACGATGCCCTGCATGGCCTAGTGCGCATAGCCTGCGCAGTCGAGCTCCCCCGCGAGTTCGCCGCGCTGAACTTCTCGGTCGGCATCGATGCGTGGATGCGCGCCGTCTTCGCCTGCAACGCCTATATCGACGAGCAGGCCCCCTGGGCGCTGAAGAAGACCGATCCGGAACGGATGGGCGCGGTGCTGCTTACCCTGTTCATGGCCATCCGCGACCTCACCATCGCGATCTCGCCCGTCGTGCCCACGGCTGCCGGCAAGGTGCTGGATCAGCTGGGTATTCCGGCTGACGAGCGCAGCCTCGCGGCGCTGGCCGACAGCACCTGGTATGCCCGCCGCGTCGCCACCGGCGAACAGCTTGGTGCGCCCAGCCCGGCATTCCCCCGGCTCGAACTCCCGGCGGAGGAAGAGCCGGCCTGATGCTGATCGATTCCCACTGTCATCTCAATTACAAGGGCCTCGTCGAAGACCAGCAGGCCGTGCTCCGGCGCGCCCGGAAGGCCGGAGTAGGGGCCTTCCTCAATATTTCCACCCGCCGCAGCGAATGGGCCGACGTGGTCGGCGTGGCCGAGCGCGAGGCGGATGTCTGGGCCAGCGTCGGGATTCACCCCCACGAGGCCGACCAGCACGCCGATCTCGGCGCTGCAACGCTGCTGCAAGCCGCTGAACATCCACGGGTTATCGCAATCGGCGAGACCGGGCTCGACTACTATTACGACAAGAGTGACCGGCAGGTGCAGCAGGACCTGTTCCGGGTCCACGTCGGCGTCGCCCGCGAAACCGGCCTGCCGCTGATCGTCCACACCCGCGATGCCGAGGAGGACACGGCCCGGATCCTTACCGAGGAAATGGCGCAAGGCGAATTCCCCGCGCTGATCCACTGCTTCACCGCCTCGGCCGGCTTTGCGCGCGCCATGCTCGACCTCAGCCTGACGATCTCGCTCTCCGGAATCGTGACCTTCAAGAATGCCAAAGACCTACAGGAGATAGCCAAGGCCATTCCTGAAGACCGGCTTCTGGTCGAGACCGACGCGCCGTTCCTCGCGCCGGTTCCGCACCGGGGCAAGCCCTGCGAACCCGGCTTCGTCGCCGACACGGCGCGGTTCGTGGCGGAGTTGCGCGGGGTCACCCCGGAACAACTCGCTGAAACCACCGGTGCCAACTTCGCCCGGCTGTTCGCGAAAGCCGGCCTGTGAAGCTGATCATGCTCGGCTCCGGCACCTCGACCGGCGTGCCGCGGATCGGCGGCCTCGACGGGCGCGGCGATTGGGGCGAGTGCGATCCGGCCGAGCCGCGCAACCGCCGCAGCCGGGTATCGATCGTAGT
>DASTGC010000077.1:0-2204 GCA_035719485.1 Novosphingobium sp. | reverse complement strand
GCGGTCGAGCTGGTCGGAGGGCACGTCCTGCGCGGCCATGATCTTGGCCTCGGCCCAGCGCCCGTCGAGCGCATAGGCATAGGCCAGGTTCTGGCGCAGCTTGGGGGTATTCTCCCCGCCGCGTACCGCATCGACGAGGATGGCAACCCCGCGTGAAGATTCGCCGGCAAGAGCCAGCGCAAGGCCGAGGTCACCCGCCGGGATATCGTCCCGGCGCTCGTCGAGCAGCGCCACCGCCTGGCGGAACTGCCCGGAACCGATCTGCGCCAGTGCCAGCGAAAGCGCGGTGCGCCCGCTGGTGTCACCAAGGCTCATCGCATCGCCAAGAGCCTCGCGCGCCGATTCGAACCGCCCGGCGGCCAGGTAGGCGCGGCCAAGCTCGGCGCGGGCCGCAACGTCGCGCGGCGCGCGGGCAACGGTAGCCTCGGCCCTGGCCACGGCGCGTTCCGAGCGCGCGGCCTCGGTGGAAAACACCTTGTCCGCGCTGGCCGCGCTGACCGACCGGATGGCGCCCTGTCCGCTGCATCCAGCCAGCAGGGTGAAGGCCAGGGCCGATCCGATGGCAAGCGGCAGATGGATGCCCGAATGGCGATCGCCGTAAAGGCGGGCGGCGGGTGCCCGAACCAGTGTGGCGGTAAAGTCGGACGAGGTCATGGGAAGCACTCCGCGCGAGAAGGTCAGGCTTTGGCCGGGCGGCGCTTGCCACGCAGGGCAGCGGCATCCCGGACCAGCGGGTCGATTTCGGGCATGGCGGCAAGCAGCCGGTCGAGCGCTTCGGTCACCAGCGCCTGGGCGCTGCGCGCGTCGAGGGCGCAGGCCATGCGCAGCTTGAGATGGCGCTCTGGATCGAGCCGCAGGGTAAAGGCCGCCTTGCGTTCATCGCAGCCGGCGCGATCGGCAGCCGCTTTCCCGTTATGCGGGCGCGGGGCCGCGCCGGTGAACGGAACGATCTCGGCAGTCGCATCGGCCTCGGGACCAAAGTCGTTCCAGCCCAGGTCGTCGGGGATCGGGCCATAGGCGGCCTCGAGCGCCGCGATCTGCTGGCGCATGGCGGGCTTTGCGCCCCCCTTGCGGGCCAGCAGGGCCGGCTTCAGCGAGCCAAAGCGGTTTTCGTTAGCCGCCCGGGCCATCACGAACCCGCCACGCGGCGGCCAAACCCGCCGGCCGGGCGGGACAGGCCCTGGGCCTGGGCCGGGCTCTGCGGCACGGCGAAAACGGTGCGCCGGAAATTCTTTTCGAGGCGATCGGCGATGTAGCCCCACAGGGCAATCACTTCCATGGCCGAGCGGCCGTTGGGATCGATCTCCATCACGGTGCGGCCGTCGATCATCGAGGCTGCGTAGTCGGTGCGATGATGCAGGGTGATCGGGGCGACCGTGCCATGCTGGGAGAGGGCGACGGCAGCCTCGCTGGTGATCCGGGCCTTGGGGGTAGCGCCGTTGACCACGAACAGCAGCGGCTTGCCGGCGCGCTCGCACAGGTCGACCGTGGCGCCCACCGCGCGCAGGTCATGCGGGCTCGGGCGCGTTGGCACTACGATGAGTTCGGCCACCGCGATGACCGACTGGATCGCCATGGTGATCGCCGGCGGCGTGTCGATCACGGCCAGCTTGAAGCCCTGCTGGCGCAGGACCTGCAGATCGGCGGCAAGACGCGCCACGGTGGTCTGGGCAAAGGCCGGAAATTCGTCCTCCCGCTCGTTCCACCAGTCTGCGAGCGAGCCCTGGGGGTCGATGTCGATGAGGACGACCGGGCCGGCCCCGGCGCGCTGCGCCTGGACCGCAAGATGCCCGGAAAGGGTGGTCTTGCCCGATCCGCCCTTCTGTGACGCAATTGCCAAAACCCGCAAAGTCTATCCCCCGACAAGACTGAGACGCCCGGTGCAACACCGGGAGCACTCCCGGAAAAGACGCATCAACTCGCGCGAAACAAACCACACGGTCCCTAAGATCGGGTTAACGCGACGGCCTTGAACCAACGTCGCAAGCGCCCTTCGCGCGCACTTTGCCGCGCGCCGCTCCTGTGGCAAAAGCGGTCCGGGGGATCGCACCAGCTTGGACGCAGGGGTTTCGATGAGGGCAATATCACGCAGAGCCGCAGTCGTGGCAGCCATGCTGTTCGGCGCCATGGCTCCGGCTCATGCCGACGTCAAGGCAGGCGCCGATGCCTGGAGCCGGGGAGACTATGCCCGGGCAGTCTCGCAG
>DASTGC010000076.1:0-2560 GCA_035719485.1 Novosphingobium sp. | reverse complement strand
TAGCGTCGCTCAATCTGGCGCGGCTGGCTAGTGGCCTTCGCGGCTGGCTTGACGCTCGCCGGTCGACGGTTCGCTCACGTTCGCCACAAAACGCCACCAGCCGGACCCTTTATATGGGCTTGGTCGTGGGCAAGCGGCAATTCAGTGCTGTATGTGCTTGTTTTTACTGATGACTTGGCGGAGAGGGTGGGATTCGAACCCACGGTACGGTTGCCCGTACACCGCATTTCGAGTGCGGCGCATTCGACCACTCTGCCACCTCTCCGCGAAGTGCCGGTGAGCGGGCCGCATGGCCCCTCGGGTCGGGAGCCGCGCGGTTAGCCGAAGCGGGGAGGCTTGCCAAGCCCTGGCGCGCACGGCCCTGCTTTTCGGGTTAGGCTCAAAGCGCGCGGCCGGGTTGTGCCCGTAATCCACAGGCGACTTGCAGTTATTGAGGCGGGCACGAGGTTCTTGCGACAACGGGTTCTGATACAGCGTTGACCTGCGGGATTCGTGGGAATCATTCCGCACATCTGTTCTCGGGGGAAACAGTAACGCAATGACAGGCGTCGAGGCGATCCCGGTCCCGCCGAGCAGCCGGCCAGGACGGTTGCGGAAGATCGCCCTGATCGGGTGCTCTGCCGTAGCCTGGGCAGTCGCGGCGGCGGGGCCTGCGCGAGCCGACGTGCTCGAGATCGGACCAGCGGGGGCCAGCTGGATTGCCGGCGGACCTGCTGAAGGTGCGACCGCGTCAAACCAGTCCCACGAGCTCCGTGCCTACACCGAGGTCACCCAGGCGGCCGGGCCGGAGCAATGGCGCCCGCAGGTGGCGGCGCTGGCGGCTCGGTATGAGTTGAGCCCGGCGCTGCTGGAAGCGGTGGTGTGGCAGGAAAGCCGGTGGAATGCGAAGGCGGTCTCCCCGGCGGGCGCGCGCGGGCTGGCGCAACTGATGCCGGCGACGGGGCGTGCGCTCGGGGTCGACTGGCGCGATCCGCTGGCCAACCTGGAAGGCGGCGCGCGCTACCTGCGCCAGCAACTCGACCGCTTCGGCGGCGATGTGGAAAAGGCCCTCGCCGCCTATAACGCCGGGCCGGGCCGGGTCGAGCGGGCGGGCGGCGTTCCCGCGATCCGCGAAACCCAGGGCTATGTCGCCGCGATCATGGCCCGCCTCGCCCAACCTGTCCGGAGATGACCCCGATGCGCCCCCTCCCCCTGCTCGCCACTGTCGCCGCTAGTGGCTCCGCTCTTGCGGCCGCCCCGCAAGCCGCGATGGCCCAGGCCGTTGCCGCCAATCCGCAAGGGTCGGGGCCGATCATCGCGGCGCTCGCCTGGCTGCAGGGCACCCTGCTCGGCAATGTCGCCACGGCGGTGGCGGTCATGGCGGTCGCGGCTGTGGGCTTCATGATGCTGACCGGGCGGCTCAACTGGCGCTTCGGGGCGACAGTGATAATCGGGACCTTCATCCTGTTCGGCGCCGGGGCAATCGTCTCGGGCATCCAGTCGGCCGCGGCAGGTGGCTGAGCCGGTGCAGCTCGTCCGCTATCCGATCCACCGGCCGCTCACCCGCCCGCAGATGTTCGCGGGCGTGACCTACAATTTCTTCGTCATCAATGCCGCGTTCACCACCGAGGCATTTCTGATCACCAAGAGCTTCCTCGCCCTGCCGATTGCCCTCTTCGTCCACGCGGTGGGCTACCTCGCCTGCCTGCGCGAGCCGCGGGTCTTCGACCTCTGGCTGACCAGGGTCAGCCGCTGCCCACGCGTGCCGAATTGGCGGCGCTGGGGCTGCAACAGTTACGCTCCGTGATTTCGGGGGCCCTTGGCAGCTGGCGCCGCAAGGAGGCGCGGGCGGGCGACCGGCTGCCCTATCGCGCCCTGCTGGACGAGAACGTCGTGCTGCTGCGCGACGGATCGGTGATGATCTCGCTGCTCGTGCCGGGGCTCAATTTCGAGACGGCCGATACCGACGAGCTCAATGCCCATGCCGCCGCGCGCGAGGTATTGCTGCGCAGCGCGCTCGACGCGCGGTTCGTGCTCTATCACCATGTGATCAGGCGGCAGGTTGACGTGGCCCTTGGCGGCCACTTCGCCGATCCCCTCGCCGCCCATGTCGATGAGCGCTGGCGTGAGCGACTGGCGGGCGGCGCGCTGTTCGTCAACGACCAGTTCCTGACGCTGGTGCGCCGGCCGGCGCGGGGCAAGGCAGGTTGGGCAGACCGCATCGGCAGGCTGGCCCGGCGCGGCGGGCGCGAGGCGATCGCGGCCGATCCGGCGGACCTGCGCGCGCTGCGGGCCGCGGCCATGGCCATGGTGGCCGCGCTGGGCGCCTATGGCGCGCGGGTGCTGGGCGACTACCGGAGCGCCGGCGTGACCTGCTCGGAAGTTCTGGAATTGCTTTCCGCCCTCTATAACGGCGAGATGCGGCCCGTCCGCCGTCCGGCAGAGGATGCTGACATCGGCCACATGCTGCCCTATCGGCGGGTGAGCTTCGGGCTCGACGCAATGGAGCAGCGCGGCGCCGGGGAGCCCGACTTTGCCGCCATCCTCAGCCTCAAGGACTATCCCGACAGCACTTCGCCCG
>DASTGC010000075.1:0-25603 GCA_035719485.1 Novosphingobium sp. | reverse complement strand
GATGGCGAGGAACACTACTGCGAGAACCAGTACACCGGAACCTACGGCGGCCGGGACCGCCACGATGGCACGCCCTCCCACGGCGGTTATGCCGACCAGATCGTGGTCAGCGAGCACTTCGTGCTCAAGGTGCCGGACGGCCTCGATCCCGAACGCACCGGACCGCTCCTGTGCGCCGGCATCACGGCCTGGTCGCCGCTCAAGAAGGCCAATGTCGGACCGGGACAGAAAGTGGCGGTTGTCGGCCTGGGGGGGATCGGCCACATGGCGGTCAAACTGGCGGCCGGACTCGGCGCAGAAGTGACCGTCGTGACAGCCTCACCGGGCAAGCGCGAGGACGCCCTGGCCCTGGGTGCCGCGGACGTGCTGATCTCCAGCGATGCGGCGGCCATGGCCACAGCCATGGGGCGCTTCGATTTCATCCTCGACACGATCCCCGTTCAGCACGATCTCACGCCCTATCTCCTGCTGGTAGGGCGCAAGGGATCGCTGGTCATTGCCGGAATGATCGACATGGTCCCAAGCTTCCATTCGGCGGTGCTGATGATGGGGGGGCGCACGCTTTCGGCGACGATGATCGGCGGCATCCCCGAAACCCAGGAAATGCTCGATTTCTGTGCCGCTCACAAGATCATGCCCGATTGCGAACTGATCTCCGTCTCCCAGATCAACGAAGCCTTCCAGCGGATGGAGCGGTCTGACGTGAAGTATCGGTTCGTGATCGACATGGGTACGCTCGCCTGAGAACAGGCCCCTGCCGGTGCCGTTCGCGGGAAGGGGCACGGGTTTCGCTCAGGCGGCGGTCGGCTCAAGCCGGATCGCCGCTAGCCGTGCTCCTTGGACGAACCGCGGATCGCGCTGTCGTCCCATTCGCCGAGCGCCTGCTTCACCACTTCCCGCCTGAACGGTACGATGTCGGCGAAGCGACCATTGCCAACCTTGTTCACCCACTCCGGATCGGCCATCATGCTGCGGCCCACGGCAACCAGGTCGAACGCCCCTTGCCCGAACATCTTCTCGAGCAGGCGCACACTTTCCTCGGTCCTGCCTTCGATCGGCCGGTCAGAATAGATGGTATCCATGATATCGACACTGAGGCCGACGGAGCCGACGGCGATCACGGGTGCGTCGGTCAGGGCCTTGGCCCATGCGGCCAGGGTGAGATCGCTCCCCTCGAACGCGGACTCGTAAAAGCGGCGCGTTGAAGCGTGAAACAGGTCCGCCCCCGCCTTCCGCAAGACGCCGATCATCTGCCCGAGCTCTTCCGGCGTCTCGACGATCCGTGCCGAATAGTCGACTTCCTTCCACTGCGAAAAGCGAACGCTGATCAGGAAATCGTCCCCGGCCTCCTGCCGGATCTTGCGGACGACCTCAGCGGGGAAACGTGACCGCTCGGCAATCGTTGCGCCGCCATAGTGGTCAGTGCGAAGATTGGTTTCGTTCCAGAGGAACTGGTCCAGCAAATAGCCGTGGGCGCAATGGACCTCGACGCCGTCCGCACCCAGTTTGCGGGCCATCATTGCGCTTGCGACATAACCATCGCGGATGTCGGCAAGTTCCTCAAGAGTTGCAGCGCGGCCATTGGGGCTGCCGGCCCGGATAAGGCCGCTGGGGCTGAGTGACGCGAGGTCCGGCCGCGGGCCGCCCGAATGCTCCACCCGGCAGGCCCCGGTGTGATTGAGCTGAACTAGGACCCTTGCGCCCTCCTCCTTGATGGCATCAAGGCATCGCTTCCAGGGTTCGGCGCGAGCATGGTCGATCATCATTACGAACCCATCGTGGCCCGTCGAAGTCGGGTGATTGATCGCTACCGATTCCGTGATGACCAACCCCGCGCCCCCTTTCGCGCAGCTGCGGTAATAATCGATCAGGCGATCTGTGGGCGTATAGTTCTCGGCCATTCCGCGCTGCATTGCCGGGAGCACGAACCTGTTCCTGAGGACAGACCGGCCGATCGCCAATTCCGAGAAAAGGCCATTCATGAGGGTTATGCCTTGGGTAGCGCTAACATTGCACCGGAACCTAGTTCAACGAGGCTCCCGCACAATTCGCATTCCCGAGCGGCGCGCCCAGTATCACGCTGCGGATTGATCGTCAGGCCCGCCCTGCTGACGCAGCCGGTTCCTACAAAAGACAAAAAGTAAGCGCGAAGGCGAAACTCGCGACAGTTGCCGCGACAACCGGGCCGATCCCTCCGAAACCCACTTGCACAAGGAGATCGAGCCGTGTTCGCATGGCTGTCGCGGTGACCGCCACTAGCAGCAGCAGCTTGGAACCCGCAAGCGCCGCAGCCTTTGCCGACTCCGGCACCACGATTGCCGACGAAACGGCAGCTATCGCCACAAACCCGAGGAGGAACATGGGAATGGCGTAGCGTGAACCCTTCTCGCGTCCGAGTCCGCGCCGCGCCAGGAGCCAACCGACCAGCATGACAGAAGGCCCCAGCAGCGCCACCCGGGTCAGCTTGATGAGGGTCGCATACTGCCCCGCCACATTGGAGACTGCGTAGCCCCCACCAATGGCCTGGGCGACATCGTGGATCGATGCACCGATCAGGAAACCAGCCTGGGCATCGTTCAGAGCGAGTTCGTGGGCGAGCATCGGATAGACCGACATCGCTGTCGCACTGGCGATGGCGATGCCCGCCATCGTCACCGCGAACTGCGCCTCTCCAATCCGCTGCCGATCCATCAGGGCATAGAGGGCAAAGGCCGCGCTCCCACCGCAGATGGCCGTGGCGCAGCCGGCAAGGATACCTAGCTCGAGCGGCTGCCGCAGCAGCTTTGCCGCAATCACACCGGCGCTGGTCGCAGCCAACATGGTCAGAAGAAGGGCAACGAACGGCCATGCCCCGAGCGACATGACCTGTACGATCGAGACCTGGAAGCCGAGCAGTACGATGGCAAGTTGCAGCGGGTAGCGAGAACAGAAATTGAGCCCGGGAAGAACCTTCGGGTCCTCTCCGAGAAAGTTGAGTGATGAGCCTATCAGAAGACCAAGCAGAATGACCGGGAAGCCATAGTGTTCGGCAAGCCAGGCGGCGGCGGCGGCGCCGGTTCCACAGGCGACAATTCCCGGGAACAACGCAACGGCGCGGGTCTTGGGGGTTTCCGGATCCGCTGGAAACAGGAACTCCCCGAAGAGATCGCCCGCGTAAACCGCGTGATCGGATACCATATTCGCATGGGACTGCCTGCGCGGAGCTGGTTCCATTGGGGGATTCTGCCTTCTGCGGAGTGGAGACGGCGGCAAGTAAACGGGCGCAGCGTCGCTGATGCGCTGCGCGGCTACCATCGCGTACGGTGCGAGGTTGCAGCCGAACAGCGAGTTTCGATGCAGCCCTGGTTGCCAACCCTCACTTGTTGCAGCCGTGTCGTCGCACCCATGTCGGGCGCAGTTGCGCGCCTACAGGTCGCGCAAGGCGTTTTCGAGAAGCTGCCTGAGGCGCGCCGTCCCACGCCTGGGTAGCGGATTGTCGATGACGGCGTAGCCAACTTCACCGATCTCTGGCAGGCCGCTGATCTTCCCTGCCGGCCGGTCCATCATGAACGCTGACGTTCGGGGCGCGACGCCAAGACTGGCCTCTATGGCGGCGTGAAGAACCGCGGGCGAGGTTGTCTCCACCATGATCTCATACGGCACCCCGGCCCGGTCGAGTGCGGCAAGGCCAAGCTCGCGAAACATGCAGGGAGATTCGAGCAGCGCCAGGGGCAGCACCTCTCGTTCAACGAGCGTCTGATCGCCGTACCATGACACGTGCTTGCGCGCCGCCAGCTGGGGATCGTCGGCATCGGATATGACCACGGCAAGGTCGAGCCGGTTGGCCTGGACAAGGTCGCGCAGTTCGCGCGAGCCGCAGATCCGCAGGCTCAGGCGGCTGTCCGGGTTCATGGCGGCGAACAGTCGAAGGGTCCCGGACAGCAACGTGCGGGCGAAATCCTCGACCACCCCCAGGGTGATTGTCCCGGTCGACCTTTCGCCAAGCAGGGTTTCGACGGCTTCGTCATTGCACGACAGCATGGCACGAGAATAATCGAGCAGGGTCAGTCCAGCGGGGGCAAGGGTCAGCCGGCGGGCATCGCGGAAGAACAGCGGGCTCCCGACAATTTCCTCGAGCCGCTTGATCTGCAGGCTGATGGCAGAAGGCGTGACGTTGATCCGCTCACTCGCCTTCAGCATGGTGGAGCAGTCCACCACGGCAACAAACGTGCGGAGCAGCTCGGTCGGGAGGTTGACTGCCATGTTTGCTCCTTGCTCCCGTACGTGCTCCCTTTTTAGCATTGATCAACAAAACGGGGAGAAGAAATCAGCATTTCTCATCGTTCAGGGCGGATCACTGCAGTCTATCCTCAGTGTGATAGCCACTCATGGAGAGGTGAGCAGTTTTCAATTGCAGCTGCCCCAGCCCACTCCCAATCTCATGAACGAAGAGGATTTGTCCTTCGGTGAAATCAGCCGGCGCGACCCTTCCCCGGCTACCCGCGACGCCAAGGATCCTTGGCCCTCGAGTGCCGCACCAACGATCTGGGAGAACGACGATGTCCAGCGATGTGACCCAGGCTAGCAAACTCAAGCTCGAGAAACTGACCGCACGCATCGGCGCGATCGTCCACGGAGTTCAGATATCAGGCGATCTCGATGCGGAAACGGTGAAGCAGCTTCGCGAAGCCTTGCACGCGCACAAGGTCCTGTTCTTCAGAGACCAGTTCGATCTGACCGCCCCTGCGCAGGAAGCCTTTGCCGAGCTCTTCGGCGAAACCCAGTCCCATCCCCTGGTCAAGCCGCCGGAAGGCACCAAGGCCGTGTTCGAACTGGATTCCAGCAATGGCCTGCGGGTCAACGGCTGGCATACCGACCTAACCTATGAGGAGCGGATCTCCTACGCCTCCGTCCTGCGCGCGATCGAGCTGCCTTCGGTTGGCGGGGATACGCTATGGGCCAATACGGCGACCGCCTACGAGAGCCTGCCCGAGACTCTGAAGGGGCTGGTCGACAATGCCTGGGCAAGGCATTCGACGGACGAGACGGGCATGCCCGAAAAGGTGGACGGCGTTTATACGCGCAATCCACAGGCGCCGGTTCATGAAGCCGTTCATCCTGTGGTTCACCTCGTGCCAGAGACCGGAGAGCGGGCGATCCTGATGGGCTTCTTCTTCCGTCAGATCGTGGACATGAGCTACGCGGATTCGATGCGAGTCTACGAGATGGTGCAGGCCCACGTCACACGGCCCGAGAACGTGGTCCGCTGGCGCTGGGCCCCGGGCGATGTTGCCATGTGGTACAACCACTCCACCCAGCACTATGCGGTGGCGGACTACACCGAGCGGCGGATCATGCACCGCGTCTCGATCGACGGCGCGAAGCCGGTCCGGCCTGCCTGACAGGAGCGCGCAGGGGCGGCGGACGTCAGTCGGCGGCCGGCGCGGCTTCGCGGGCCAGGGCAGCCTGGGTCGCCGGGCGGTCCAGCAGGCGGCGGTGCTGCGCGCTCCATGCCGGCCATTGGCCGGTATCGAGCTCCAGCCGCTCCGCCCAGCGCCGGAACACGCCCAGGTAGGGATCGACTGCTGAGTAGCTCTCGCCCATCGCCCAAGGGCCGGCGATCCGTTCCTCGATTTGCTGGAACCCGGCCTTCAGACGTTCCAGAGCGGCCTCCTTCAGGGCCGCAACGGCTGTGGGCTCGTCAACGAACCGGTCGGTCCGCCACAACTGGGCGATGTACACCTGCTGGTTCGTTGCCAGCCAGGCCATCATCTCGTAGCATTTGCCCAAGGCCACAGGATCGCCGGTCGGCAAGAGGTGCGCTTCAGGAAAGCGCGACGCGATGAACGACATGACCGCAATTGCTTCGGTGACGATGGTGCCATCGACCACCAGCGCAGGAACCCGGCCGAGGGGGTTGATCGCCAGGAAATCCGGGCGGCGCTGATCACCGTTGGCGAGCACCAGCCGATGCGCAGTGAACTCCGCGCCTGCTTCTTCCAGAAGAACCAGCGGCGCGAACGCGCAGGAGCCCGGGGCAAAGTAGAGTTCGAGTGCCATCAATTAAATCCTAGATTACGTGGAAGCCGTGGCTGGCGTCGCGCCGGAGTTGGTCGACCAGCCCATATTCCCAATCGAGGTAAGCCTGCATCTTCTCGCGCGGGTTGTCGGTGCCTTCGTACGGCCGCCGGTAAACATCCTCGCAAGGGGACAGTGCATCGGCCATGCCTTGCTCCAGCGGCAACCCCGCATCCGCCCAGCTCCGTGTGCCGCCCTCCAGGACCACGACTGGAGCACTGGTCAGTACTGCCACTTCCGGCGCGGCATGCCGGGCGAGTTCATCATCGGCGGAGACAAGGACGATTGTGGTGGCCGGATCGACCTTTGGCAGGTCTGCGGACACCCGGCCGCGCATGATGAAGCGAGCTCCTGCTACGTGGCTCTTCTTGTGCAGGGTGCTCGACGACAGGTCGAGGATCAGGCGCCGGACGGCCGATTGCGCTGCGAGGTCCTGCGGGGAGATCAGGGCACAGGCAGGCGCCGGAATACGCTGCACCGGCTCGTCACCGGAGCACAAGGGCAGAGCGGGTCCCGTTTCCTCCAGCACAAACACGTCCCAGCCCATCTGGGCCAACCAGGAAGCGGTCATGTGGGCGCGGGCGCCACGATCGTCGAACAGGATAATTCGCGCGCCGCGGACCGGCACGTTCATGTCGGTTTCCTGGACGAGTTGCCCGCCCGGAACGTGCCGGAAGCCCGCGGGATGTCCGGCACGATGTTCATCGAGCGAACGCACGTCGAAACGGTACACGGTTCGTCCCGCCGGTGCGGCGGCGGCGAGGTCGGCAGCCCGGATTACTCTGACACCGGCCCGGTAGCTTACCGCCCGGGCGCTCTGCGCCCGTACGGCGGCCCGTTCTCTGGGCGTTTCCGCATAGGTCCGTGCCTGCCCGTAATCCAGCGTGAGTTCGTCCAGAGTCCAGCCGATGGTTCCGTTGCGGAGGGCCATGACCGGATTTGGCAGACCCGAATTGATCAGGGACTGGGCGCCGATGATCGAGCGCGTGCGGCCAGCGCAATTCACGACGATGGTGGTGGCGGGATCGGGCGCCAGATCCCCTGCCCGCAGCACCAGTTCGGCCCCCGGCACGCTGACGGCGGTGGGGATGCTCATGGTCTGGTATTCGTCGAAACGCCGTGCATCGAGGACGACCAGGTTGTCGTTCCTGTCGAGCCGCTCGCGAAGGTCCAGCGCGGTAACATAAGGCGTGCCGCGCTGGTGCTCGACCAGCTCGCCAAAGGCCTTGCTCGGCGAATTGACGTCGGCGAACAGTTCGAGGCCAGCTTCGCGCCAGCCTTCCAGCCCGCCAGCCAGTCCCCGGACGTCCGTGTAGCCCAGCGCGGTGAGCTTGCCGGCCGCTAGGTTCACCTGCCCGTCGCTCTCCCCATACAGGACGATGGGGGTATCGGCCCGGGGAATCAGGTCGCGAATACCGATCTCCAGTCTGGACAGCGGCTGGCAGGCGGCGAACAGCGGGTGGCCGTCGGCAAAGACGAACTCTTCGCGCAGGTCGATAAGGGCGATCTCCTCGCCGAGTTTCCAGGCGCGGTGAACCTCGTGCGGAGTGGCGGAGCCGACCATCAGTGAAGCGCCTCAAGCAAGGGACCCTGCGCCGAGTAGCGGGAAACGAACCGGTGGGCCGTACCGTCCGGATCGAAGGAACTGCGCTCGATCGTGCCGATGTCGCCACCGTAGGCATGGATGCTGACCGACACCGCATCGGGCAAGGCATTGTCAACCGCGTGAATGTCGCCGGAGGCGGGATCGAGAATGTCGATCATGCCGGCCACCAGCGTTGTACACTCGCCGGTGGCCAGGCTTCCATCCGCCTCTCTGGCATAGCGAGTGGAAGTTTCCGCCCCCCGCAGGACGCCAACCACGCCCCACAGCCCGCCATGGTCATGTATCGGGGTTCGCTGCCCCGGCCCCCAGACGAAGCTCACCACCGAGAAGCGGCCTTGCGGATCGCAATAGAGCAGGTGCTGCTGGTAGCGCTCGGGACTGGACGCGGCCCAAGGCTCCGGCAACCAGGCGTCGACCTGCAGCAGCGGCGCCATGGCCTCAGCGGCCTGCGCGGCTGCCTCGCCGGTCGGCAGGCCTGCCCCGGCGATCCTGTCCAGCGCGCGGCAGAAATTCTGCAATTCCCCCAATTGTACAATCTCCAGAAGGATCACTTTCCGGCGCCCGGGATCTTTCGCCCGGGCGGCAAGGCCTCAGGTCATCATGATGCGGTGCATGACCCGACGATAGCCGCGGTCAAACACCAGATAATGCTGGGTATATTCGTTATCCCACATTGCCACCGTGCCGGGCTCCCAGCGAAGGCGCAGCTGCCATTGCGGGATCTTCGCCTGCTCCTGCAGGAACTGGAGCAGGGCCTGGCTTTCGTCATATCGCAACTCATTGACTTTGCGAGTGTAATGCTTGTTCACGTAGAGCGCCTTGGCCCCGGTGCGCGGGTGAACGACGACCATCGGATGAACGACCGGAGCCGCTTCCGGGTTTTGCGGACCCCACGAATGGCTGCAGGTAAGCCCTTCGAGAAAGCGTTGCATCGGCAATGAAAGGCACTCGAAAGCGGCGACCATGTCGGCAAACATCGTGTCTCGCCCATAATCGGGTACGTCCACCGCCTGCAGCAGCGAGATCCAGTGCCGGTTTGCTCGAGGGGCGCCATCGGTATGCCAGGAATCAAGATTCCATTCGAGCGCGTGCTGCTTGTATTCGTCGGCGTCGCTCTCCAGCACCTTGACGCCGAGCACCTCTCCCTGCTCATCCCGGTAGTCCGGAAGCGACGGGTGAGGCACGGTTTCGGGCGCGCCGAAGCGGCTGGCGAAGCGGATATAGCTGCGCGCATCGAGGTCGTGCTGTTTGCGGAAGACCAGCACCCGGAATTTGTCCAATGCGTCACGGATGGCCTCGATCACCTCGTCCGGATGGTCGTCGGCCAGGCGGATACCGGAGATCTCGGCGCCGATGGTGCCGGTCAGCGGAGCGATATCCAGGCAGGTTGCGGCAGAGTTGCCGTCGTTGCGCAAGATTGCTGCTTCAGTCATCTGACTCTCCAGGTTGTCAGCCATCGGCGGGAGGATTGGCTTGAACGGGCAGGGGCCTGTCGTCCCGTCTGGCAGCCGATCGTTCGACCTTCCTTCCACAGCTATCATCCCAGCCCCCGCGCATGGAAAGCAAGACAATCTGATTTCATGATTAGGCATGCTAATGCCATCGGGCGCCATCCACCATAATTGGTCAACATAGCCAACCAAGGGGAGCCGCTGGGGCAGTCTCCTCCAGACCTCCTAATGGCTCGTCATCGCGCATTGATGACTTCTTGATTGCGCGTGAGCTTGAGATGGAGAACCTTGCCGGTATAATTCAGGAGAGAGTGCCATGCCGGGCCCCAGCCTTGTGATCGACCGACCTTGCGGCGGCCCCCCCCTTCCCGCGCAAGCGCTTGCCACTATTGCGGACCGGAAGGATGTGGCGTTCCCCTGCGCCACGGTCGAGGAGGAGCGGCTTTACCGCAAGCAGCGCCTCGCGGTCGCCTTCCGTCTGTTCGCGCGGGAGGGCTTCGAACTTGGGGCGGCGGGCCACATTACCGCCCGGGACCCGGAATTCCCCGATCAGTTCTGGGTAAATCCGGTCATGTATCCCTTCGGCGAAATGCGCGTTTCCGACCTGCTCCTGGTCGATCACGAAGGAAATATCCTCGAAGGCTCCGGGCAGATCAACCCGGCAGCCTTCGCAATCCATTCGCGGCTTCATGCCGAACGGCCGGACGTGATCGCCGCGGCCCACTCGCATTCCACCTATGGCAAGGCCTGGTCGTCCTTCGGCAAATTGCTCGAGCCGCTGTCGCAGGACGCTGCAATTTTCTATGAAGACCACGTGATCTTCGACAATTTCTCCGGACTGCTCGACGGCCTCGACGAAGCCACCCGCCTGGCCCGCAGCCTGGGCAACAAGAGCGGCGCCATACTCCAGAACCACGGCATCCTGACAGTTGGCCAAACGGTGGAATCGGCCGTCTGGCGCTATCTCGCGCTCGAGGATGCCTGCAAGGTCCAGTTGCTGACCCAAGCGGCGGGCGGCGGCACGCCCATGCCCCATGATGTTGCCCGGTTGACCCATACCCAACTTGGATCGGAAATGGTCGGGGTCTTTTCGTTCGAGCCCTATTGGCGGGCGATGATCGCCCGGGAGCCGGATGTGCTGGGTTGATCGCGTTCACGGTTGCGAGTTCATGAACGGGCCGGGCCGCCTGGTCGTCGCTGGGCAAATGCCTGAGGACGCTGTGCGTTCATGCCTGGCTGGCCTGGACAGTGTCGAATACCGGCAGATCGGCGCTGATCTTTCTGGTCTGGAACCCGACGTGGAATGCCTCGTCCTGCTTCCCGAAAGCTTCGGCGGGACGTTTGTGGCGCCCCCATCATGGCCGGGCGCGGTGCAGTGGATCCAACTCGCGTCGAGCGGGGTGGATGGCTATCCGGACTGGCTGCTGCGAAACATGACCGTTGCGACGATGCACGGAGCGAACGCCGTTGCGGTAGCCGAGCTGGCCATGGCGACGATCCTCGCCGCCGCTAAGCGCATTCCGGAGATCTGGGCGGAATCGGTCGACTGGCCGCGTAAAGGTCTCGGCGACGTGGCCGGGGCGACGCTTGGACTGGTGGGGTTCGGTGCCATTGGCGCGGCAGTGGCCGATCGCGCTGCCGCCTTCGGCATGGACATCCAGGCAACGCGCGCCACCGACAAGCCATTTCCGGGCGCTGTTCGCCGTGCCGCCTCGCTCGAGACCCTGTTCGCCACCAGCGATCACGTGGTCCTCGCCCTTCCCTCGTCGGCGGCCACCCGCCAGCTGGTCGATGCTGCCCTGCTGGAACAGGCAAAGCCGGGCCTGCACCTCGTCAACGTAGCCAGGGGTGACCTGATCGACGAGGTGGCGCTTATCGCCGCGCTCGATGCCAAAGTCGTTTCGCTGGCCTCGCTAGACGTACTTGCGGTCGAGCCACCGCCAGCGGACCATCCGCTGCTCCACCACCCCCGCGCGCGGGTTTCGGCACATGTTGGGGGAAACACGCCCCAGGCGATCGGCGGAAGCATGCGGCGCCTGCGCCGCAATATCGAATCCTTCCGTGCCGGTCGTCCGCTCGAAGGCCTGATCGACACGGCCATGCCCGCAGGACAAGGATCCCGGTGAGATGATGCCACGGCCCGCGACTCCGTTCTACTATGGGTGGGTAATCGTGACCTTCACCGGGGCCATGCAGATCTTTTCGATCGGTTTGCTGTTCTATGGCATCGGCGTGGCGCTGCTGCCGTGGATGGACACCTTCAAGACCGGACGCACGGCGCTGGCGGCCGTACCGTTTGCCTGCACGATCGCCATCAGCATCGCGAGCCCGTTCGCGGGCGCGCTGTTTGACCGGTTCCCTTCGCAGCGCCTGATTGCCTGGAGCCTGGTTGCGCTGGGGACAGGCCTGCTGGCGATCAGCCTGGCCCAATCGGTCATCCAGCTGATTGCGATCCATGCCACCCTGCTCACGGGGGGCGCGATCGGAGGGGGTGCCTTTGCAGCCCAGACACTGACGGCCAAGTGGTTTGGCCGGCGCCGGGGGCTGGCATTGGCGCTGACCGCCAGCGGTTCCGGCGTGGGCGGGCTGATCATGCCTTATCTTATGGCACTGGGAATTGCCGCCTATGGCTGGCGGTTGACCTATGGAGCGATCGGCGCCTTTGTCATCGCCGTGCTGGTTCCCCTGGCCGTCCTACTGGTCAGGGACGCTCCGGCAATGCTTGACCCGATCGAGCGAACGATGCCGGCTGCCGACGCACCCGCGCCGGCTCGCGAATCGCCCGCCCCCGTGGGAACAGGCGACATCCTGCGCAGCCCGGTGTTCCTGGTGACCAGTCTGGGAATCGGTTCGCTGTTGGCGGTGCAGGTCATCCTGCAATTCTACCTGCCGTCGATGGGCAGCGCGCTCGGCAGTTCACCCGCCCGTTCAGCCCTGCTCGTATCGATCCTTGCGGGCGCCGCGCTGTGCAGCAAGCCGGTGTGGGGCTATTTCATCGATCGCAGCGATCCCCGGACGATCTACTTCAGCTTGGCTGTAATCTATGGCTACATGCTGGTCGTTCTCGCCGGATGGACCGCGCCCCTCACCTATACACGGCTGGTCATCGGCGCGATCACCTGCGGTTTTGCCGCGGGCGCGCTGCAGGCGCTGATGGGAACGGTGCTGGCAAGGACATTTGGCCGCCATAACTTCGGCCGGGTGCTTGGCCTGGGCCACATGGTCATGAACGTCAGCTGCTTCGCGCCAATCTTCTCGGCATATGTCTATGAACGGACCGGGACTTATGCGCTCACTTCCGCGGTGCTACTCACTGCCCTGATCGTGATGCTGGCGCTGTTTTTGCGCGTCGTGGCGCCCGGGACCGGGAGAGCCGAGGCGCTGGCGCAATAGGGGAGCAGACATGACTTGTGGACACGTTGGATGCGAATTGCCGGTCTCGCGACGCAGCCTGCTCCAGGCGGGCCCGTTCGCGGTGGGCGCCGGTGCTTTGCTCGCGGCAGAGCCACTGGCCGCCGCCGAAAGCGCCGGCCCCGCGCCCGCCGCCCCTGGCTTCTCCCCCGGCGGGGACTATCTGGCCATGGCACGGTCGGCCGCCGACTGGATCATCTCGACGCAGAGCACCGACGAGTTCGGAGCATTCTTTCCGGCTGATGCAGCGAACCCGAAGCGGTTCTTCATGGCTCCCTCGGCCGCGGATTCCTATTATTGCGGGATTGCCGGGATGGTCCTGATGTTCGCGGAACTGGCGCGAACCACTGGCGAACCCCGCTACCGCGAAGCCGCAATGGCCGGAGCGGACCGGCTGCTGATCCGGTGGCCGGCGATCGCGAACGAAGTAAAGTCGAAGATCATCGACATGCGCTGGAACATGATTTTCGGCTTGTCGGGCATCGGCATGGCACTCTACCAGGCCGGGCTCCTGCTGAACGAGCCCCGCTACACCGCAGCACTTGGATCCATTGCCGACCGGATCGCCAGCGCCGCCAACCCCGCCAATCCGAAAGGAACCTGGACAGAGTTTGCCGGCTATATCGGAGACAGCAGCACGCTGCTGTTCCTGACCCACGCAGCCAGGATCCTCAACAACAAGCGATACCTGCGCCTGGCAACACAGGCCGGTGACCGATTGCTCGCGCTGTCGACCAAGGAGAGCGACGGCAGCCTCGCCTGGCGCGGGCCGCAGAACCCCAGCATGCCCCATCTCTACTACCCCGGCTTCGAGATGGGGACCGCGGGCGTGGCCTTCACCCTTGCAAGCCTGGCGGAGGCAACCGGTCAGGCGCGGTTCCTCGACGGAGCCAGGCGCGGTGCCGCCCACCTGATGAGCCTTGCCGTGAGCAAGGGCAATGCGGCCCTCATCCCCTATGCGTTTCCGGACTATCGCGACCTGTTCTACCTGGGATTCTGCCACGGCGCGGCAGGAACGGCCCGCACATTCTACAAATTGCACCAGCTGACCGGCGATCGCCTATATCTCGACTGGACCAATCGCCTGGCGGAGGGGATCCTCGCTGCAGGTGCACCGGAGCTGGAAAGCCCGGGCATGTGGAACACCGTCACCCAGTGCTGCGGCACGGCTAGCCAAGTCACGCTGTTCCTCGGCCTGTGGGCCACCTTCGGCAATCCAAGCCATCTCGAGATCGCACAGCGCGCGGGCCGCACCATCGCCAGCCGGGCCAACAACATCGACGGCAAGGGCAACAAATGGTTCATGGCCTGGCAGCGGATCGAACCCTCGATCGTGAACGCCGAGGCTGGCTACATGATCGGCGCGGCCGGCATTGCCACAAGCCTGCTGCACCTCCATCTGGCGGAGACCGGTCGCTATGAGGTCTCCCTGCCGTTCGACAACCCCTTCCCCAGGACCCGGCGCAGCTGAACGGCGCTTAGCGATCAGTTTTGCTGGCTTTGCTGACTGGCGAGGACGCGCCGATCAGCATGATTCCGGAAGGTGATCCAGCACGCCCGGCGCATCGAGCACCACCTTGCTGGCCGCCTCGCCGATCAAGGCCGGATCGGGAATCCCCTCGAGCGCCAGCGCCCGCTGGGTAGCCGGGCGTTGCAGCACCCGCTCGCGGTGGGCAACAACATGGGGAATGGCCGTCAAGTCGCACCGATCGGTCGGCCAGTGCAGGTAGGACGCATAGATGAACAGGTAAGGATCGGAGACGGTGTAATGATCGCCGTGGACGAAAGGCCGTCCGTCCTTCAGCATGTCTTCGACCTTGCTAAAATAGTAGTTGAGCATCTCCGGCACCTTGGCGTGGAGCGCGGCATGGGCCGCTGCGCCATCGGCAAACATGCGAGGGCGGGAATAGTGGCGCAGGGTGATGTGCACCGTTGTCGCGAGGAAACTGTTGAAGGCCGTGGCCTGGGCCAGACCGAAGGGTGTTGCGGAGGGGGCCAGCGCGGCTTCCGGGAAACTCTGGGCCAGGTAGGCGAGGATCGCCGTGTTCTCGGTGATCGCGCCTTCCGCGGTCTGGAGCACGGGCACGAAGCCGCGTGGGCTCATCGCCTGGAATTCCGGAGTCCGCGTGTCGCCGCGAAAGACGTCCACCGCGATGCCCTGATAGTCCGCGCCGCACTCTTCCAGGGCGATGTGGGATGCAACGGAGCATGCCCCGGGAATGTAATAGAACTTCATCGCCGATCCCATGGGCAGGACTGAACCGGCAGGAGATGCCTGTCCGACAGGATCAGGGCCTGGCATTGCCGCGGCTCCGGCCGCCGAAGACGTTCGCGCAATAAATGGCGCCGCGGACCGAGACGAGCCCGGACCGCGGCGCCTTGCAGATCAGAACTTCACGCTGGCCGAGACGCCGAAGGTGCGCGGCGGGCCATAGGTCGCCGTGCCCCAGCCGAAGGTGGCGAACTGGATGTTCGACGACGTCCGGTAGTGCCGGTTGAAGGCATTACGCATCCACAGCTGGGCGCTGACCGGGGAATTCATGATATTGTCCCAGTTCAGCGAAGCGTTGGCGATGAAATAGCCGTCGATCTTGTTCAGGGCGCCGCCCACGCTCGCATCGTAGGCACCCAGACGGTTCGACTGGGTAATGCTGCTGGTGTAGTAGCCGGACACCGTGGTCGACACCTTGCCCGCGGTATCGCCCACTGGCCATTCGTAAGTGATCGAACCGTTGAGCTGATGCGTCGGCGTCTGCGACGGAGTGGACCCGCTCAGATCCGTGGCCGGAACTGCACCAGAACCCGAACCGAGCGCCGGGTAGATGAAGGTGTCGAACTTGGCGTGGACATAGTTGTAGCTGAGGTCCAGCGTCAGGCTTTCGACCGGCGAGTAACGCAGCTCGAAGTCAGCGCCGTAGACGGTTTCCTTGGCCGCATTGACGACGCCGAAGCCCGTGCCGCCACCAGTGTAGTTGGCATTGGCAAAGACCTGCTTGTTGGTGATCCGGCCATGATAGAGCGCCAGGTTGGTACGGATTGGCCGTCCGCCAAGCTGCCAGTCCGCCTTCACGCCAACTTCGAACATCGTGTTCTTTTCAGGCTCAAAGGTCGTGCGGCCCGGATCACGCAGGGTGAAGTTCGTACCGCCGGCCAGGTAGCCGTGGCTGACCTTCGCATAGGCGAGAACCCTGTCGCTGAACTTGTTGGTGATGCCGAACATCCAGCTCGCAGCGTCGAAGTTCGCACCGCGCGAGGCCGAGCAGGTCTGTGCGTTGAAGTTGGGGTATCCGACGAAGTTGCCCGGCGCGCAGGGCTTGGCCGAGTAGGGCAGGAACTGGGCACCATAGATCGGCAGCGAACCAACATTGATGATGCCAAAACCGAAGCCACTGAAATCAACGTTGTTGGCCGGATTGCCGGTGTTGCCGCCGGCCGTGACCACCGAATTGACGGTATCCCAGTTGTAGCGGAAGCCGCCCGTCACGCCCAGGGTGTTGGTAATGTCGTATTCCGCGTTGACGTATACTGCCTTGGAGCGGACCGTCTTTTCTTCGAGGCTGTTGGTGCTGATGACGTTATTCGGGAAGCCCAGCGCCGCGAAGATGCCCTGAAGCACGTTGGCGTTGAGGCCGGTATCCCTGCGCAGGAAAGAGTAATAACCGCCAACGGCAGCACGCAGGCGCTTGTCGGCGCTTTCGTAGCGCAGGGTCAAGTCGTCCGTCCACTGCGATACCTTGTCGTCTCGCCACACATTGACGCTGACGATGCCCGTCCCCGAGGTTTCCTCTGACGTCGTGGTATGGTCGTGGCGATAACCGATCACGTTGCGCAACTTGAAGCTGTCAGACAGCTCAAGATCGGTCTTGTTCTGAATGCCG
Source organism: Novosphingobium sp. (assembly GCA_035719485.1). Lineage (GTDB taxonomy): Bacteria > Pseudomonadota > Alphaproteobacteria > Sphingomonadales > Sphingomonadaceae > Novosphingobium. The sequence goes on along the minus strand of DASTGC010000075.1, from coordinate 9,200 downwards.
ACCAGATCGGCCTTGCCGAAGTAATCCGGACGGACACCCGTATTGCCGGGTCCCTGGTGGATCGTGTCGAAGGTGCCCAACTGCGCCCCCTGCGAAACCAGCGTGGGCGCACCCTGGAACAGCGACAGGAGACTGGGCCCGAACTGAACCGGGACAGTCGCGTAAGGCGCTTCGTCGCGATTGTAATAGTCCGCGATCAGGACGTTCTTGAGCGGACCTGTGTCGATCGACATGGTGCCGCGGAGCGAATAGTGGTTTTCGTTCTGGTAGGACGAGGGCGTGATGCCGGCATTGTCCGGGTTTTTCAGATAGCCGTCACGCTTCACGTAATTGCCGGCAAAGCGGAAGCCGACCGCGTCGCTGACCGGGATGTTAACCATGGCTTCGAATTCGCGTCGGTTGAAATTGCCGTAGCCCGCTTTGGCGTAGCCTTCGAAGTTGCTGGTCGGCAGGTTGGTGCGCACCGAGATGGTACCACCCGTGGTATTCGTGCCGAACTGGGTTCCTTGCGGCCCCTTGAGGATTTCCACAGACGAGACGTCGTAGAAGGAATTCATGATGCCCACGGTCGAAATCAGCGGGACATCGTTGAAATAGAGCGCCACGCCGCCATCGATGCCCAGCTCGGTAGCCGTGCCACGGATGGCGAAGATCGGAACGCCGCCGGTCGGGCTGTTGGAAACCGTCAAGCCGGGGGTGATACCCTGCAGATCCTGCGCCGTCAGAACGACCTTGCTGGTCAGCTCCTTGCCGCTGAATGCTGCAACGGTAATCGGCAGCGACTGCGCGGATTCCCCGATCTTTCGCGCAGTGACGATGATATCGCCAAGCGTGGCCTCTTCGGTATTTGCCGCGGCCGGCGCGGCCTGCGCGAGTGCCGGTTGCGAAACCAGGGCGACCGAAATGGCAGTCAGCGAAACTGCGACGGCGCGACTGAGCATGGAATTCATCTTGCCCTCCCTAAACGAAATGCGCCCCGCCCTTATCTGCTGCGAAGCTTGGGGGCAGTTTATGAATTTGCTGCGCAACATACGACCCCCGTTTCAGCCCGGTCGCGTACCAATCAGAAATGAGATAAGACCGGCTGCGGCGACGACCTACGCCAGATTGGCGCCAAATCTGCGATCGGGCCTGACCGGTTCGGGAGCGCCGCGGTCAGAATGCGCTTCGCAACCTAAATGGGTTACCCCTTATGCAGCGGGAGGGGACCTGCCCTGCAACCACTCGCGCCCTAGCAAGACATGTCGCGGCCTTGCCGCCCTTGCGCTGCAGAATCCTTCCGGGGTTCACCTAGCACTCGGTTGGATCCGCATCCACCTGCCCGCCCGAGGTGCCGACGAGATGCGTGTTGATCTCTTCATGGAGAGCAACGATGAAATCCATCTTGTTGTCGCACAGGATTTGGGTAGGCGCCGCAATGCCGATGGAGAGCCGCTCCTCGCATTGTGCCACCGTCGGCAGGCGCATGGCAATCACCCCGGCACCTGCCGTCACGGTGTCGTGCTGGAACGCATACCCGTTTTCCCGAACCGCCTGCACCCTCTCGAGCAGGGCCGATACCGGCACCTTGACGTCAACTTCCTGCGGCTCGGCATTGTAACGTACGCCGATGCGCTTGATTTCAGCGTCGGGAAGATCGGAAATAAGGGTCAATCCGGTAGCGGAGCAGGCGAGCGGACGGCGTGAGCCTTTCACGACGTAAAGTCTTACCGAGCTGGTAGCCTGCACCACATGGATGTACTGCGACCAAATGTGATTTCGCACCGCCAGGACGACTGCTTGACCGGTGCGGACATTGAGGCGGTGCATCAGGCGGATGAGCGGGCCATCGCTCAGCAGCGGGGCATTTACCCAGTTGCCAAGCAAGGCCAGCCGCGTCGTCGGCGCGAATGCCCGGGTCGGGGCATTATAGGTCAGGTAACCCATGACCACCAGGCTGCGCAGCAGGACCGAAGTGCTCGACTGCGGCAGCCCGAGCAACTCCGACACCTCGGAAACCAGGGCTTCGCGCTTCAGCACGTCGAACAGTTCGAGAATACGCAGGACCCGTCCGGCAGATTTCACGATCTGATCGGTGTCATCCTGTTCGTGGCCAGCGACCCAGCGCTCACCCAGAACCTCGCCAAGCCTAGCAAGTTCCATGATCACTCTCCCGTGCAATTTACCATGCACTTTCAACAAACCTAACAGATGTTCGGTTGTCCAGCAACAGGGTATCGGACAGCGCAAGCTTGTGCGCGGAAGAGTGACCTAAATGTCACAAATGTACGTTATTCGGGCACTTCAGCAGGATGCGGCACGCCGATCAGGCCAAGCCCGCGGCATTACCCTACAGGTATCTCCGGAGGAAGTCGGCGGTGATCTCCAGCGACTCGATGGTTCGCGGATGGGCCGGGGCCAGCGAAGGGAAGGCGTGCAGCAGCCCTTCGAGGCGCTGGGCTTCCACGTGGTTGCCGGCTCGAGCAAGCGCCTGAGCATAGGCCTCGCCCTCGTCTCGCAGCGGATCGTATTCGGCTGTGAGGATGAGGGACGCGGGCATGTTGCGCAGGTCCTGCGCGCGCAGGGGGCTGAGCCGCGGATCGTTGCGGTCGGCCGCCCCGGCATATTGATCCCAGAACCACATCATCGCCGCGCGCGTCAGCAATTTGCCTTCGGCGTTCTCCAAATATGAGGGGCGGTCGAAATCATGGTCGCAGACCGGGCAAAGGAGAGCTTGGCAGCATACTGCCGGACCGCCGCCGTCGCGCAGGATCATGGCCACGACGGTCGCCAGATTGGCCCCCGCGCTGTCTCCGGCGACGCCGAGGCGATCGGCGGCGAAGCCCATCGGCTCGGCCTGGGCCACGACCCAGCGCGCGACAGTCAGGCAATCGTCGAGCGGAACCGGATAGGGATGTTCCGGCGCGAGCCTGTAATCGACGGAAATGATCGCGCACCCAGCCCGGTGCGCAAGGAAATGCGAGCGGAACTCATCGGAATCGAGCGATCCACGGACCCAGCCGCCGCCGTGCATGTTGATCAGCACGCCATGTGGCCGCGGCGTTCCCGGGCGATATATTCTAACCGGAATCTGATGCCCATCTGCCGCGGGCACCTTGCGGATTTCAATCGCGACGGAGTTCGGATGAGCCGGGATCGTCACGGGATTTGAGCGCATCTCGCGCGCCAGGTCGAGCGGAGGACGGGTGAAATCTGGTGCGGGCAGACGATTGACCACGTCGAGGATGGCCTGGAAATCGGGATGCACGGTCATCTCGGCGGGGTCTCCTTCGCAGCAGGGCTATTCGCCAGCACCAACTGCCGCCGCCTGGCGCCTGGTCCACTCCTCGCCGGGAATGTAGGTGGGGTTGGTCATGACCATCGCCTCGGTCTTGGCAAGGATCGTCTCCTCCGGCTCATCGAGGTCCAGCGCTTCCGCGCAGGGCTGGGCGATGTACCACGGCGACCCGGTGTAGAGTTCGATGCGATTACCCTCGGGATCGAAGCAATAGATGCTCCAGGCATTGCCATGGTTCATGGTGCGATCGACGCGAACGTTCTCGGCCTTCATGATCTGGCCGAAGGTCTTGAGATCGGCCAGCGAGTCCAAGCGGAACGAGAGCTGGTTGATCAGCCCCTCGCCCATGGCGTCGCTGCGGCCTTCCACGAGCACGAGCTGGTGATGTTCGCTTACGCTGCGGCTGAGGAAGACGATCCGGCCGCGTTCGGTCACCCCGCTGTCGGTCACCACCAGGCCGAGCACGCGCTTGTAGAACGCCGCCATGCCTTCGAGATCGCGCACGTAGATCCCGACGTGGCGAAACTGCGCATTCGGCGGGGCGATGCTCACGACGCGCGGACCGTGCCGCCATCGACGTACATCGTCTGCGCGGTGATGAGATCAGCATCCGAGCTGGCGAGGAACGACAGCATTCCGGCCATGTCCTCCGGCGTCGGGGGGCGCGGGATCGCCTGGCGCTCGGCGAGTATGCCGTAGAGCTGTTCCGACGTGTGGCCGCGGAAATTCGGCGGGCGGTTCAGGGTGCCTTCTGTACGGGTGAACCCCGGACCGATGGCGTTCACGGTGATCCCTTCGGCACCCAGTTCACTCGCAAGGGCGCGTGTGAAGCCGATCACGCCGCCCTTGCTGGCGATGTAGTGGGTCAGCCCCGGCGCAACCTGCCCGAAGCTGTTTGAGGCCATGTTGATGACCCGGCCCCACTTGCGTTCGCGCATGCCCGGCACGAAGCGCTTGCACATGAGGAACACGGAATCGAGATTGATGGCCAGCATGCGATGCCATTCCTCGAGGGTCAGATCCTCGAACCGGCAGCTCGGGAAGATGCCGGCATTGTTGACAAGGATATCGCAGCGGCCGAAATCGCGATCCACATCGTCCCCAAGCCGCGCCACGGCCTCCGGGCTGCTGACATCGCACCGGTAGGCAATGGCCCGTCCGCCGACCGCCTTGATCTCGTCCATGGTCTGGTCAGCGGCATTGAGATCGACAACGGCAACCTCCGCGCCTTCCCTCACCATGCGGACCGCATAGGCACGGCCGATCCCGGCCGCCGCACCGGTGATCACGGCAACTTTACCTGAATGGCGCTTATCCATCTGATATTCCTCGTCTAACTGTGTTCAGGCGGTTGACGCGCGTCAGCCGATGGCGAAATCGGCTGCTTCCTTGGCGACGCCATTTCGAAGCACACCGATGCCGGAGATCTCCACCTCCACGGTATCGCCTTCCTTCATCCACAGCGGCGGCTGGTGGAACGCGCCGACCCCGCCGGTGGTCCCACAGATGATGACGTCACCGACCTCGAGGGTGATGAACGATGAGCAATAGGCCACCAGGGCCGGCACATCGAAGATCAGGTCGTCGAGGGTTGCGCTCTGCACCTCGCGGCCATTGAGCCGCGTCTTGAGGGACATCGCGCCGACGTCAGGCACTTCGTCACGGGTGATCAGCCACGGGCCGAACGCGCCCGTCTGCGGGAAGTTCTTGCCTGGGGAGAACTGCTGCGAGTGACGCTGCCAGTCCCGCACGCTGCCGTCGTTGTAGCACGAGTAGCCGGCGACGTGGTCGAGGGCCCTGCCTTCCGGGATGTAGCGGCCGCGCTTGCCAATGACGACGGCGAGTTCGCCCTCGTAGTCGAACTGGTCCGAAACCTTGGGACACAGCATGGGCTGGTTGGCGCCCACCTGGCTGTCCGCAAACCGCAGGAAGATCATCGGCTTGGGCGGCATCTCCCGGCCTGTTTCCTTGACATGGCTGGCGAAGTTGACGCCGACGCAGAAGATCTTGTCCGGCTTGGGGATGACCGGGAGCAGCTGTGCATCGGCAAAGGCCATGGCCGGTGCCGCATCCGCATGGGAGCGGGCATAGGCCAGGCCGTCGGCATCGGCGAGCAGTTCGCGCAGCGACCCATAGCGGGTGCCGAGGTCGATGATCCCCTCGGGATCAGCATTGGTGCCCGTGACGATGCCAATGCTCTCGCGACCGTCCTTTCCGATGTAGCTGGTCAATTTCATGGGTCGGACCTTCTTCTTCGATCTGTAGTTGAACGGTGGCGTCACGCGCCGCCGAGGATGGTAACGGTGGTCGCCGCTTCCTCATAGCCCAGGAAGCCGCCGCCGTTCTCGGCGATGGCCCAGCGGGCGTTCTGCACCTGGCGTTCGCCAGCCTCGCCGCGCAGTTGCGTCACCAGTTCGTGCAGCTGAATTATGCCGGTGGCGCCGACCGGATGGCCCTTGGACAATAGGCCTCCCGAAGGGTTCACGGCGACGCGGCCATCGATGCGGGTGGCGCCGGACTCGGTAAAGGGCCCGCCTTCGCCCCGCGGACACAGGCCGAGGTTCTCGATCTGCAGGATTTCGGCAAAAGCGGTGGCATCATGGACCTCGGCGACGTTCATCTCCTCAGGGCCCACGCCGGCCATTTCATAGGCCTTCACCGCAGCGCGTCGACCGATGTGGTTATCCAGATCATCAGGCTCGCGATCCATGGCCGAAACCAGTGCGCAGGAGCCAACCGGCACGGCGCGCGCCGCGTCGAAATGCTTCAGCGCAGACCGCGTGCACAGGATCATCGCCGCCGCACCGTCGCTGATCGGCGCGCACATGGAGCGGGTGAACGGCCACGAGACCGGCTTATCGGCGAGGACTTCCTCCACCGTCATGCTGAAGCGGTATTGGGCATCGGGGTTCATGGCGGAATTGTGGTGGTTCTTCGCCGCGACGGCCGCAATCTGGCGCGGCGTCGTGCCAAAGCGGGCCATGTGATAGCGCGCGAAGGCGGCGTAGATGTCCATGAACACGCTGCGCTCCGCAGCGGACTCGACCCCGGCGGGGATCGGCATACCTTCGGCCAGGGAAAGTAACTGTTCGATCTGGCAGTCGAACTCAAGGGTATCGGTGCTGCCTCTAAAGGCCTGGAACATGCCTTCCCGGTTCTCGGGAAAGAACATCTTCTCAGCCCCGACGGCCAGGGCCACTTCGCCCATTCCGGCCTTGAGGAAGTTTACCGCGTTGAAGAAGCCGGTGCTGCCGCTGGCGCAGGCATTCTCGACATTGGTGATGGGAATGCCGTCGATCCCAACGTGGCGCAGCGCCACTTCGCCGCGGATGCCGTTCTGCCCCTCGAGCAGGGCCTGGCGGGTATTGCCGAACCAGGCGGCTTCGATCAGCGACCGGTCGGCGCAACAGGAATCGTCCAGCGCCTTGCCCACGGCCGCCGCGGTCATCGCCCGGACTGAGACCTCGGGGAACTTGCCGAGCGAAGTCATGCCGGATCCGACGATGAAGATATCCCTGTCCGACGGCATCCACATTCCCTTGCTGGCTCATTCCCTTGCTGGCCCGGCCCGTCCCCAGGCCGTTCCACTGCCCACAGGGCAGCCCGACCATGGCCTCGAACACGATGTCCCCACGACCGCGGGCAAGCTTTTGCGGTGTCTCGAAGCCTACACGGGGGCTGCCGCCATTGTCATCCCGACGAGGGAACCTGCGCCGAGACAATCACCATGCTGATGAAATCGGCCCGCCCGAAGGTCTGGCTCGGCAGTGAGGCGCTGCAGCTCCCGTTCTCCGCGACAGGCCCCGGCGGTCCTTCGCAGTGACACGGGACTTATCAGATCGCTGATACTGCCCACGTCAAGACGACTTGGGCGGTCATTATACGATGGATTACTTGCTGATCCCTCCGCTCGCAGTCAAAATGCCGCACATGGTGGAACGCGCCGGACGGGAGCCGTGCTCCCGGACCAAAGGCGAATGTTGCCGGCGCGTCACTGCCGGTTGCCGTTGGGGAGATCAGGCCAGGGACCTGCCAATCGGGCGGGGGCCCCTCATTGGCAAAACATTGGAGTGGATGATGCACCCTGTTGTCGAATCAAGGACCGCGCCGGACCAAGGCGCGATGCAGAGCGCCAGTTCGCGGTTCAAGCCGTTTGCGCATGAAGGCATGTACAAGCTGTTTGCCGAACTTCGCCCGAACGTGCCGATTTTCTACTCCCCGGACATAGACTATTGGGTGGTAACCCGCCGCGAAGACGTTCTCGCCACCCTGCGCGATCCTGACCGTTTCTCGGCCGTGAACGCTACCCAGCCGGTCACGCCCTGGCCCGCCGAACTGATGCAATACCTGACGGAGCAGGGCTTCACCAACGAAAGCGTGCAGGTCGCGTGCGATCCGCCGCGCCACTCCCGGGTGCGCAGCCATGTCCAGGGCTTCCTGAACCCGAAGCGACTGCAAGGCTATGAGGCTGCCGTTCGCGCTCTGGTGAAGAGCTATGTCGAGGCGATGAAGGGCAAGGACGTCGTCGACCTGGTCGATGCCCTGACCTACGAACTGCCGGCGATGACCGCGTTCCTGCTGCTGGGCGTGACGGACATAGATCCCCGCAGGATCAAGTCGTGGACCGAATTGCGCGTCAAGCTGATGCATGGTCACCCCACTTACGAGGAGCAGATGGCAGCGGGTGGCGACCTGATCGATTTCTGGCGTTTCTCCTGCGACCTGGTGGAGCAGCGCAAGATCGCCCCCAAGGACGACTATCCGAGCTGGCTGCTGGCCTCGCGCGGCGGGGATGACACCAAGCTGACGGAAAACGAAATCAAGAGCCTCACTTTCGCGCTGCTGCTCGCTGCGCACGAGACGACATCTAATGCGTCGGCCAACATCATCATGGAATTGCTGCGGCGGCCAGACGACTGGAAGGCGCTCGGCGAGGATCCCTCGCTGATCCCCAATGCCGTCGAGGAAGGTTTTCGCTACGTTTCTTCCGTCGTTGCCTGGCGCCGCCAGGCGAAGGTCGATTTCGAAATCGGGGGGGTCAGTCTTCCCCAGGGAACCAAGCTGCTGCTCTCGCTCGCCTCTGCCGGCCGCGACGAGGCGACCTTCGAGAACAGCGAGGTCTTCGACATCCGGCGCAAGAATGCGCGGTCTCACGTAGCCTTTGGCAACGGGATTCATTTCTGCATGGGCGCCCCGATCGCTCGGATGCAGGTGCGGATGATGATCGAGGAACTTACCGCTACGTTCCCGCGCATGGAACTGATCGAGGACGAGCCCATCGAAATCGCCGGCGTTCTGACCTTCCGCGGCCCGGCCCGTCTGCCAGTCCGCCTCAACGCCTGACTCCCTGTCGCGTCCGGCGCAACGCCGGGCCGAGCAACCGGAAAATCACAGAACCATGGTACCTCCAAACATCAAGCTGACGTTCGTTTCGCCCGAGGGCGATCACACCGAGATCGCGGGCCCGGCTGGCCACACCGTCATGAAGGTCGCCAGTGACAACGGTATCGAGGGGATCGCAGCCGAATGCGGGGGCTCCATGTCTTGTGGCACCTGCCACGTGTACCTGGATGCCGCAGCATTCGAACGAATCGAAGCGCCAAACGAAGCGGAACGCGATATGCTCGACCTGGTTGCATCGGCGCGTCAGCCGACGAGCCGGCTGAGCTGTCAGGTCGTGCTCGGGGAAGCTCTCGACGGTGCCGTGGTGACCATTCCCGAACAGCAGTTCTGAAGCGCGAGAGCGGTCTCGCAAGGGTGCGAGACCGCTTTCCGACGCATTGGCGCGCGATGCCGCCGCCGGCTGATCAGGTCAGATCGAACGTTGGCGCGCGCTTATCCCAGAACGACTGGCGCTTTTCCTTCGCATCCTGGGTCGACTGGGCGAGGAATACCCCCCGGTTCTCCAGCTCCATCGCAGCCT
>DASTGC010000074.1:0-9289 GCA_035719485.1 Novosphingobium sp. | reverse complement strand
GAAGAACACGATGGGCAAGGTGCAAAAGACCGTTCTGCGCCAGGCCTATGCGGACAGCTTCGGAATGCCCGGGTAAATCGCGGCGCCGGCAGCCCGGCGCCGCGAATGACATCAGCCGTTGAGCTTGTCCTTGACGGCCTTGGCCGCTGCGAAGCCCAGCTTGCGCGAAGCTGCGATCTGCATGGTTTCACCGGTGGCGGGATTGCGCCCTTCGCGCGCCGCGCTGGCCTTGACCTTGAACTTACCGAAGCCGTTGACCGAAACTTCGTCGCCCTTGGCGGCAGCGTCGGCGATGGCGGCGAACACGGCGTCGACCACCTTGCGGGCATCGGCCTTGGACAGATTGGCAGCCGACGCAACCGAATCGGCGAGATCTGAAGAGTTCATTACGTGATCCCTCATGAGGTTGAGGCCTCCGGGCTAGGCGGGCAAGTCCGCCGCGTCCAGCAAGCTGGGGCACTGATCCCCAGCATTTCCGGGCGAAGTTGGGGAAAAACCCTTCCCTATGCTCTACGAGGCCTGTCCGTCAGGGGCCAACGACGCGACAGAGCATGCCGTCAACAAGATGAAGGCTACGCCGGATGGCGGCGCGATCCACGTCCGGTTCGCCCATGAACTCGATCTCGAAGGGGCCGGCATAGCCTGATTCATGCGCTGCCCGGATATGGTCCTCCAGCGGCAGTTCGCCTTCTCCGGGAAGGCAGCGCAGCCCCTTACCCGGTGCCGACGAAGTTCCGACCGCGACGTCGCTGATCTGGACCACGGCCATGGTGCCCGCCATTTGGTGGATGAGCGCGCGATGATCGCGTTCGGTGTAGCAATTGCCGATATCCACCACCATGGCCGCGCCGCTGTCGCGCGCCAGATCGAGCCCGTCGCGCAGATTGTGCACGAATGAGAGGTGAGGGCGCAGGGTGGGCTCGAAAGCGACAATCACTCCCCGCGCGCATGCATGGGCGATGCAGGGAGCCACGGCCGCGGCATAGCTGGCGACGTTGGCGGTCCATTCGTCGAACCGGCCCTTGCCCGGAGGGCAATAGATGATCCCGCCAACTTCCGCGGCCACGTCGACCATGGTGTTAAGGTAGTCCTGTTCCCGGGCAAGGACAGCGGGATCATCCAGCGTGAAGGCTGGGCAGACGATAGATGATACGCGCAGCCCTCGCGCCTTGAGGTCTGCGACGGCGGCATCGTCCCCGTGTGCAGTCACCTTGCCCGAATAGAGGCCAACGTGCTGCAGTCCGCACTCCGACCAGAATGCCAGGTCCTCGGCGAAACTGAAGGTCGGCGTGACGAGCGCACTGAGCGATAGCCTGGGGTGCAGCTTCATTTGATTGGCTCCTTGCGCGGGCATTCAGGCCAGGATTCCCGGGTTGACTTCGGCGATGCGGGTCGTGCCGGTCAGGGCCATGGCGATGCGCATCTCGGCCTCGATAATCCCGAGCATCTTCGCCACTCCGGCCTCGCCGCCCGCCGCAAGGGCATAAGCCCATGCGCGGCCGAGCAGCACGCCGCGCGCGCCAAGGGCGAGGAGACGCATGACATCGAGGCCAGAGCGGACCCCGCCGTCGGCCAGAACGGTCAGGCGTTCCCCGACAAGGTCGGCGATGCGGGGAAGGGCGGCCGCGGTCGACAGCACCCCATCGAGCTGTCGCCCGCCATGGTTGGAGACGATGATCCCGTCGGCGCCGTGCTCCGCTGCTTCGCGGGCATCTGTGGGATCGAGAATGCCCTTGATGATCAGCGGGCCCTTCCAGTGCGAACGGATGAAGGAAAGGTCTTCCCAGGTTGCCGCAGGATCGAAGTTTTCGCGCAGCCAGCCGAGGAAATCCTCCAGTCCCGAGCGCCCCTGCAGTACCGGGCCGACATTGCCGAGGGTGTGCGGGCGGCCCATTATCCCCACGTCCCAGGCCCAGCCTGGCCGGACCATAGCCTGGGCGGTGCGCCGTATGGGACCCATGAACCCGGCACCCGTGAACCCGGAGTGATAGTCACGATACCGGCTCCCGGGGACCGCCATGTCAACCGTGAAGACGAGGGCGCTGCAGTTCGCCTCCTGCGCCTGTGCCAGCAGGTCCCGCATGAATCCGCGATCGCGGATCATGTAGAGCTGGAACCAGATCGGATCCGGCGTGGCGCCGGTCACCTCGGCCAGCGGGCAGGCGCTGACTGTGGAGAGCGTGAACGGGATCCTGGCTTTCGCCGCCGCCTGTGCGGCCTGGCATTCTCCACGGCGAGCATACATTCCGGCAAGCCCGATCGGACCGAGCGCCACCGGCATCGCCAGCTGCTGCCCGAACAGCTCGGTCGCAAGGTCCACTTGCGAGACGTCGCGCAGCACGCGCTGGCGCAAGGCGATTTTTTCCAGGTCCCGGGTATTCGCGCGCAGTGTGGTCTCTGCGTAGGATCCGCCATCGATATATTCGAACAGGAATGCCGGAAGGCGTCGACGCGCAGCCTCGCGGAAGTCGGGGATCGATGCGATTATCATGCGCCGGCATCCTCTTGGCTGCGATCCGGCTGACGGGGCCACTGGACGAGCGTGCGGAGGAGCGGGTTCATGGCATCGCTCATCCTGCCCCTTGCGGGAGGTCGAATATCCACAGCCACCGGATGAGTTCAATAGGCAATCGGTCGCCTCCGTGGAGGCCGGTAGCCATGCCTGCGGGATCAGGCCCGGTGCAGTATCCCGCGATAGGACAGGTCCTCCAGCGCCCGTCCCGCGCCAAGGGCGACGCAGTGCAGGGGATCGTCGGCCACCATCACGGCCAGTCCGGTGGCCTCCGCGAGCACCGGGGCGATATCGCGCAGGAGCGATCCTCCACCGGTCATGGTAATGCCGCCGTCGATCATGTCGGCGGCGATTTCCGGCAGGGTGTTTTCGAGCGCCATGCGCACGGCATGGACGATCTGCCCGACAGGCTCGGCGAGGGACTCGGCCAGCTCGGCCTGGGTGATCTCAACTTCCGACGGCACGCCCCGCGTCACATTGCGGCCTTTGACTACCACGTGGCCGCCGCGGCCATCGGTCGGCATCCGGGCACAGCCGAGTTCCTTCTTCACCCGCTCCGCCGTTGCTTCGCCGATGAGCAAGTTGTGGTTGCGCCGGACCGCGGCGGTGATCGCCTCGTCCATGCGATCGCCGCCCACGCGCACCGAAGTGCTGGTCGTCAGGCCCTGGATCGAAATGACCCCGACCTCGGTCGTGCCGCCGCCGATATCGACCACCATCGAGCCGACCGGGCGACTGACCGGCAGGCCCGCGCCGATGGCCGCAGCCATCGGTTCTTCGATCAGCCACACCTGCCGCGCCCCGGCATTGCTCACCGCATCGCGGATCGCCCGCCGTTCGACCTGGGTTGAGTGCGATGGCACGCAGATCACGACTTCGGGCGAGCGGCGCAGGCGTCCGCCCTTGCCGATAGCCTTGGCGATGAAATGCTTGATCATCTGCTCGGCCACCTCGAGATCGGCAACGACACCGTTGCGCAGGGGCCGGATGGTCCGGACATTGTCGGGGGTCTTGCCCAGCATCAGTTTCGCATCGTCACCCACGGCGCGCACGCGCGGTACCCCGCCGATCGTCTCGATCGCCACGGCCGAGGGCTCGTCGACCACGATGCCCTGGTCGCGTGTGTAAACGACAGTGTTGGCAGTGCCGAGATCGATCGCCAGATCAGCGGCAGAGAACTGGAATAAATTCAACAATGTCATGTGTTTGGAAGACCCCTCCCGACCGCAGCTGCGGTCGGAGGGCTAAACCGGGCCTTGCCTGATCGTCAGATGAACAGACGCGCGCGCCAGGCCCGGCAAGCGGTGATCGGTGGGCTGGCAGCGGGGAAGCGAACAGCCGCTAGGCCGAAATGGCCTCCAGCGCCTCGCTCGCCTCCATCCACGCCAGTTCGGCCTGTTCGATCTTCGTCTCCAGTTCCGCCCGGCGCTTCATCAGGTCGGTCATGGTCAGCTTGGCGAGCGCCGGCTCGGCGCCCCTGGGGTCGAACATCGCCCGGTCGACCGCACTGCGCTGGGCGGTGAGCCGGTCCAGTTCGGCTTCCGCAGCCCTGGCCTGCTTGCGCAAGCCCTGGCTGCGCTCGCGCGCCTCGGCATTTGCCTTGCGCTGGTCCTTCTTGTTCACTCCGCGCGCGGCGCCGTCGCCGTCGTCCCGGCCCGAAGCAGGCGGTTCCTTGGCCAGCACGAAGGCGATGTAGTCGTCGATCGAACCGTTGAACTCCTTGGCGGTGCCCGCGTCGACCAGAACTAGCCGGTCAGCGGTCATCTCCAGCATGTGCCGGTCGTGGCTGACGATCACCACCGCCCCCGAATAGGCATTGAGCGCCTGGATCAGGGCCTCGCGGGCATCGACGTCGAGGTGGTTGGTCGGCTCGTCGAGGATCAGCATGTGCGGGGCGTCGCGGGTGATCAGCGCCAGCGCCAGCCGCGCCCGTTCGCCGCCCGACAGCTTGCCCACTTCGGTCGTGGCCTTGGGCCCGGCAAAGCCGAAGCGGCCGAGCTGCGCCCGTACCGCGGCTGGGGTGGCGCCCTTCATCTGCACGGTCATGTGCTGGAGCGGTGTCTCGGAGCGGTCCAGCTCTTCCACCTGGTATTGGGTGAAATAGCCGACGCGCATCTTGCCACTGGCGGTCATTGCGCCGGCCATCGGGGCCAGCTGGGCGGCGAGCAGCCGCGCGAGAGTGGTCTTGCCGTTGCCGTTGCGGCCGAGCAGGGCAATCCGATCGTCCGGGTCGAGCCGCAGGTTCAGCCGCTGCAGCACCGGCGTCTCGCCATAGCCGACGGACGCGAGATCAAGCGTTATCAGCGGTGGGCGCAGTTCGTCCGGATCGGGGAAGTCAAAGGTCAGAGAGGGATCGTCAATCATCTCGGCGATGGGCTGGAGCTTGGCGAGGGCCTTGGCGCGCGATTGTGCCTGCTTCGCGGTCGAGGCGCGGGCGGAGTTGCGCGCGACGTATTCGCGCAATCGCTCGCGCTCGGCCTGCTGCCGGGCTCGCGCGGAGGCAATCTGCGCCTGCCGCTCGGCTCGCTGGCGCTCGAAGGCATCGTAGCCGCCGGGGTAGAGCGTCAGCTTCCCGCCGGAGAGGTGAAGGATATGATCGACCACGTTGTTGAGGAAGTCGCGCTCGTGGCTGACCAGCAGGATCGTCGCCGGATAGGAGCGCAGGAAGTCCTCCAGCCAGAGCACGGCTTCGAGATCGAGGTGGTTCGATGGTTCGTCGAGCAACAGGAGGTCGGGCTGGGAAAACAGCAGGGCGGCAAGCGCGACGCGCATCCGCCAGCCGCCGGAAAAGCTTTCCAGCGGGCGGTGCTGGGCAGCCTCGTCGAAGCCGAGGCCCGACAGGATACGGGCGGCGCGGCTGGGCGCCGAATGGGCGTCGATCGCGATCAGGCGCTCATGGATTTCGGCAAGGCGGTGCGCGTCGTGGCAGGTCTCGCTGTCGGCCATCAGTCCGGCCCGCTCGGTATCGGCTGCCAGCACGGTCTCGAACGGGGTCGCGTCGCCGCCCGGCGCTTCCTGTGCGATGTAGCCGATCCGGCTGCCGCGCGGCATGGCAACTTCGCCGTCATCGGGCTCCAGCATGCCGGCAATCACGCGTACCAGCGTGGACTTGCCAGCGCCGTTGCGCCCGATCAGCCCCACCCGGCCCCGCGGGGGCAGCTTGGCGCTTGCCTCGTCAATGATCGTGCGTCCGCCAAGGCGCACCGTGATGCCGGTCAGGTTGAGCATGGGGCGGGCCCATAGACCCTGTTTCAGTCAGGTGGAAGCATCGTCATCGCGTCAGGCGGGCGGCGTCGAATCCGCCGGCAGGGGTATGAATTCGCTGTCGTCGGCGTCGGGCAGTTTCATCCGTCCGGCCTGCCAGTCCGCCGCTGCCTGGGCAAGGCGCTCCTTCGAGGAGGAGACGAAGTTCCAGTAGACATAGCGCTCGCCCACCGGCTCCCCGCCCAGCGCCATCACTATCGCACCCGTGGGCGAGGCGATGTGCTCGGCTCGCTCGTCAAGCACCAGCATATGCCCGGCGGAGAAGCTGCGCCCGTCGAGTTCCACCGCTCCCTCGACCACGTAGACGGCCAGCTCGGAATAGCCCTCGGGCAGCTCGGCCACTGAACCTGGCGACATCTCGAGGCAGGCATAGAACAGCGGCGAATAGACCGGTGCCGCCGCAGCCAGGCCATAGGCCGATCCGGCGATGAGTTGGCCCTTCACCCCGCCTGCCTGCCATTGCGGCAGGTCTGCCCCTCCAAGGTGCGTGAACGATGGGGCGATTTCCTCCTGTTCGGTGGGGAGGGCAACCCATGCCTGCAGGCCATGGAGGTGATCGCCGCCTGCCCGGGCTTTCTCGAAGCGCTCGCTGTGGGTGATCCCGCGCCCGGCCGTCATCCAGTTGACCTCGCCGGGACGAACCGGCTGGACCGAGCCCACGCTGTCGCGGTGCATGACCTCGCCCGAGAGGAGATAGGTGACGGTGGACAGGCCAATGTGAGGATGGGGCCGCACGTCTACTTCGCGGCCGACACCTGCGGCGAGATCCATCGGGCCCATGTGATCGAAGAATACGAATGGACCCACCATCCGGCGGCGCGCAAACGGCAGCACCCGGCCGACCTCCAGGCCGCCGCCAAGGCTGCGCCGTCGCTGCTCGATCACCAGTTCGATCATGATTGCTCGCCTCTTTGCTTTGGGAAAATATCCATTGCGTCAAAGATTGCCATTTGTCAGGCCCTGACAATGTGCTCGCGGGCAGACATTGTGATCCTGTTCGGCTAGGCGGGCCCGCATGCCTCTTCCCCTCGCATCCCTGATGGGCTGGCTCGATCTTGCCGGCATCGCCGTGTTCGCAGCCTCGGGCGCCCTTGCCGCGGTGCGTCAGCGGCTCGATTTCATCGGTGCGTGTTTCTTTGCGCTCATTACGGCGACAGGCGGGGGCACCATGCGCGACCTGCTGATCGGCGCCCCGGTGTTCTGGATGCACGGCGCCATGCCGGTGCTGCTATGCCTGCTGGTGGCACTGGCCGCCTGGCTGGTGCCGCTGCGATGGTGGCCGGGGCGGGCACTCGAATGGCTCGATGCGGCCGGCCTTGCTGCCTATGCGGTTTACGGCGCGGCAAAGGCGCTGCAGTTCGGCGTTCCGCCCGTGCCGGCCGTTGCCGCCGGCGTGATTACCGCCTGCCTCGGCGGCGTGATCCGTGA
Organism: Novosphingobium sp.; assembly: GCA_035719485.1. GTDB lineage: Bacteria > Pseudomonadota > Alphaproteobacteria > Sphingomonadales > Sphingomonadaceae > Novosphingobium. Next base: position 2,085 of record DASTGC010000074.1, on the reverse strand, counting down.
CATCACCGCCGGCGTGCCGTCCGTGCTGATGCGGCACGAGCTCTATGTCACGGCTGCCCTCGTCGCGGCCGTGGTGTTCGTCGGGCTGGTCCTGTTTGGCCAGGCCTACGCCCACCTCGCTACGCCATGGCCGGGGATCATCGGCTTCGCCTGCGGATTCGGATTGCGCGGCGCGGCCCTGCGCTGGAACCTGTCATTGCCCCCGCACCGGGGGAGTTGAGCTGCCTGCCGGTCAGCCGGCGATGGGAGCCGGCTGGTCGCTGCGCAGGTGCCGACCAAGATCCCGTCGCTCCCACAGATTGAGGAAATTGACCGTGACCTTGAGCAAGGCCCGGGCGGTCTCGTTGGTGGCGAAGATCGGGTCGAAACGATCGGCCACGGTCATGGGGTCGGGTACTTCGCTGAGGATTGCCCGCGGCGCGACCATCAGGGCGCTGAGGCCGTTCGTGACCACATGGATTTCGAGCTGGTGCTCGACGTCGGCCCGGTCCAGCTCCGGACCGCCCGAGCGCGCGAACTCGGCGATGAAGAGGTCGATCAGCTCCATGAGGTGGCGATCGACCATTTCCGGTTCTGCTGCCGACAGCGCCCCCCAGATCGTCTGAGCGATGTGCATCTGGCCGACGCTGCCCCAGTCCAGCAGGCCGCATCGCAGGGCGCCGTCGCCCTCACGCCAGAACCACGCATTGTCGATATTGCCGTTCCAGTGGCACAGCGCGATCATGTCGGGATTACCGAGGTGGAGGCGGTGAATGGCGTCCTGCCGGGCGACCACCTGCGGTGCATCGGACCTGAACTGCGCGAGGAATGCCGGATCGGCGATGTGCGGGGGAAACAGGTGCGGATACTGCCCGATGAATCCCGCCAATCGATCGACGCGCATGGTCAGTCCGTCGGTGTCGAAGGGATTGCGGCGGGAGATTACCGCCCGTTCGAGGTCGAAGGGAAAGTCCCGCGCAACCCCGGGCCCCTGCCGGCCCGACCTGTGCGTGCCCGATAGTTGAGCAAGGACAGTGATCAAGGCCCGGTAGTGACCGATCGGGTCCGGCAGGCATTGGTCCATGCCCTTCAGGTGGCGTGGCTCGATCAAACCTTCGCCGAAGGCGATGCACTCGCTGATAATGACCCCGGTGCCGGAGGCATGCTCGAAGTCGGCATAGAGGCAGCGGGGGACGGGCACGGGAAAGCCGGGCTCGCGCGAGAGATTTGCCAGCTTGACCTCGGGCTCCATGTGCCAGCGCACCCGGTCGCGGGTGCGGTCGGTCGCGCTTCGCGAAAACTTGGCAAACAGTTGGTGCACCAGCCCGGGCGCATCATGCGCATAGCGGACGGAGAGCATGGCCTTCTCCCCCGTCCCGCCAACCCGCCATTCATTGGCACCGGTGATAGCCGTGACCCGGTTTTCGGCAGCCAGCGCGCCACTGGCGTGAAAGGCCCGGGTGAGGAAATCGGGTCCCCCTTCGAGCAGGGCTTCCGGACTGGCGGGCATGGCGATGCCGAACCGGTCGCCACGGGCCCAATTGGGAAAGTTTTCGCCCGTCATCCTTGCCGGGTTAGCGCAGTGCGGGGCCGGGGCGCAACCTGCGCAAATGAACGGCTCAGGCGCCGAATTTTTCGCGCAGTTCAAGCAGCGCCAAGGCAGCGAGCGCGGCTTCGCCGCCTTTGTTCTTCTGCTTGGGATCGGCGCGGACGATCGCCTGCTGCTCGTTTTCCACCGTCAGGATGCCATTGCCGATGGCCGTGCCATCCATGGTCAGGGCCATGATGCCGCGTGCGCTTTCCCCGGCAACAATCTCGAAATGGTAGGTTTCGCCGCGAATGACCACCCCGATGGCGACATAACCGTCATAGGTGCCGGCCTGGTCCGCCAGCGCAATCGCACCCGGGATCTCCAGTGCGCCCGGAACGGTGATGACATCTGCCTTGTGGCCCGCCGCGGTGATCGCGGCCTTGGCCCCGGCGATCAGCATGTCGTTCAGGTGGTCGTAAAAACGCGCCTCGACGATGAGGATACGAGCCATGGGTGGTCCTTCGAACGGAGTGATTTCTACCTGGGGGGCGGGACTGCCGGGCCGGCCTAGTCGA
>DASTGC010000073.1:0-5352 GCA_035719485.1 Novosphingobium sp. | reverse complement strand
CCCGACGGGGAGGTGGAGGACGAGGACGACCGCAAGCCGTGGTCGCCGATCTGAGCCCAGGGTGACATGGGGTGACGCGCGTGCTCGCTTCGCTCGAACTAGTCCCTCGACTTCGCTCAGGAGAAAGGGCGGGAGAGGACTCGAGAGGAACGGGTGGGGGGAATTGGATATGAGCTGGTCGATCCACCCCACTGCAGACGCGTTTGAGCCGCCAGGCGAGTCCAACTTGCGGTGATGCGATCTTGCATCGTGGCGGGTTTGGCCTAATCGGCTGGGGCAGATGCAGACGGGGACCACTTCCATTGCCAGCCTGGCGGACCTTGCCAAGTCCGGGCCTTGCCCGCGGCTGGTGGTGAAGGTTGGCTCTGCGCTGCTGGTCGATGGCGAGGGGCCGCGGCGGGCGTGGATTGCGGCGCTGGCAGGGGAAATCGCCGCTGCGCGCGGGCGCGGACAGGACGTGGTGGTGGTGAGCTCGGGCGCGATTGCGCTGGGGGCGCGGACGCTGGGGCTCGACAAGGGCGGGCGCGGGAGCCTGGCGGACGCGCAGGCCGCCGCCGCCGTGGGCCAGATCGCGCTATCGGGGCTGTGGGCCGAACTGCTCGGCGCGCACGGGATCGTGGCGGCGCAATTGCTGCTGACGCTGGAGGACCTCGAGGACCGGCGGCGCTATCTCAATGCCGCCGCGACGCTGGGGCGGCTACTCGATGCGGGCGCGGTGCCAGTGGTCAACGAGAACGATTCTGTGGCGACCCAGGAGATCCGCTTCGGCGACAACGACCGGCTCGCGGCGCGGGTGGCCCAGGCGGCGCGGGCTTCGGCGGTGTTGCTGCTGTCGGACGTGGACGGGCTTTATGACCGCAATCCGAAGGAGGCAGGGGCCAGGCTGCTGCCGGTGGTGCGCGGGGTGACGGCGGAGATCCATGCCATGGCCGATGGTGGATCGGGTTCGGGCATGGGTTCGGGCGGCATGACCTCCAAACTGCAGGCGGCCGAGATCGCCGAGCGGGCGGGGATTGCGCTGGCGATCGGCAACGGCACGAAGGACCGACCGATGGCGCGGGTGATCGAGCAGGGGGTGGGGACGCTGTTCCTGCCGCGGGTTGCCAAGGGGCGGAAGGCCGCCGCGCGCAAAGCGTGGCTCGGAGGGCGGCTGCGGCTCAAGGGTACGATTGCCGTCGATGCCGGAGCGGCGAAAGCCCTGGTGGGCGGGGCCAGCCTGCTGGCGCGCGGGATCACCGGGGTGGAGGGTGATTTCGTGCGCGGCGATGCCGTGGCGATCCGCTCGCACGAGGGCACGGTGCTTGCTCATGGCCTGTCGGAATACGATGCTGCGGAATGCCGCAGGCTGGTCGGCCATCATTCGAATGAGCATGAAGTGCTCCTCGGCTATTCGCCGCGCTCGGCCATCGTCCACCGCGACCAGCTCGTCCTGCTGTGAGCCTCATCGCGATCACCGGGGCGACCGGCTTCGTGGGGCAGGCGCTGATCGACCTTGCCCTGGCGCAGGGTTTCACGGTGCGGGCGCTGGCAAGGCGGGAGCAACCGGCGCGCAAGGGGGTGACCTGGGTCCACGGTGACCTTGCCGATGCGAAGGCGCTGGCCCGGCTTATGCGAAGGGCCGAGGCCGTGATCCACGTTGCCGGGGTGATCAATGCGCCCGACCGGGAAGGGTTCGTCGCCGGCAATGTCGCGGGAACGCTGAGCGTCGTCGAGGCAGCCAAGAAGGCAGGGGTGCCGCGGTTCATCTGCGTCTCCTCGCTTTCAGCGCGCGAGCCGAGGCTGTCGGATTATGGGGCGAGCAAGGCGCGGGCCGAGAAGCTGGTGCGGGCCAGCGGACTGGATTGGACCATCGTCCGCCCACCGGCGATTTACGGTCCGCGCGACCGGGAGATGCTGGAGCTGTTCCGGCTGGCGCGCTGGCGGGTGCTGCCGATGCCGCCGCGGGCCGGGCGGGCCTCGTTGATCCACGTCGATGACCTCGCGCGGCTGCTGCTGGCGCTGGTGGCGACGGAGCGGCGGACAGCCCACCGGGTGATCGAGCCGGATGACGGCAAGCCGGGCGGTTGGAGCCACTACGAGCTCGCCCGGGCGATCGGGTGGGCCGTGGGGCGGCGACCATGGGTGCTGCACCTTTCCCCGCAGATGCTGGGCCGGGTGGCAAGGCTGGATGGCTGGTGGCGCAAAGGCCGGGCCAAGCTGACGCCCGACCGGGTGAGCTACATGTGCCATCCCGACTGGGTGGTGAGCGATCGCGCGCGGGCGCCGGCGCGGCTGTGGCAGCCGCAGATAGAGACCCGGGGCGGGCTGAAGGCCACGGCCGAGTGGTACCGCGGGCAAGGGTGGCTGTGATCGCCTGACCGGGCTTGTGACTTGCAGCAGCGGCAACGGTGCCGCAGACTGCCGGCAATGGACGCGCCGGAAAGCCCCATGGCCCTGACCGGCCTGACCGATGCCGAGGCCGCCGCGCGGCTGGCGGCAGATGGCCCCAACCAACTGGCGAGCGGAGGGCGGGAGCCGCTTCTGGCGATCGTGCGCGATGTGCTGCGCGAGCCCATGCTGTTGTTCCTGATTGCGGCTGGACTTCTCTACCTGCTGCTGGGCGACGCGCACGAGGCCTTGATTCTGACCGCTTTCGCCGGGCTTACCATCGCGATTGCCGTGGCGCAGGAAGTGCGGTCGGACCGGGCTATCGCTGCGCTGGGCGAACTGGCCATGCCGCAGGCGAGCCTGATCCGTGATGGCCGGCGCCTGGCCGTGGCGGCGCGCGAGGTGGTTCGCGGTGACCTGCTGGTGCTGGAGGAGGGGGGAAGGATCGTAGCTGACGGGTGGATCGTCAGCGCCCACGACCTGACTATCGACGAGGCCGTGCTGACCGGAGAATCGGTGCCGGTGGCCAAGGCCGTCGCGAAGGATGGATCCAAAGTGTCCATTGCGCCAGTGCCAGGCGGGGAGGTGGGGCCCTATGCCTGGGCGGGCACGCTGGTCGTGCGCGGGACCGGGCTGGTGGAGGTTGCCGCCACCGGGCCGCGCACGGCCATCGGCGCAATCGGGCAGTCGCTCGGCGCGCTTGGCAAGGAACCGTCGCGGCTGGCGGTGCAATCGCGGTGGCTGGTGCGCTGGTTCGCCATCAGCGGCCTCGCCGTGAGCGCGCTGGCGGTGGTCCTGTTCGCGCTGCTTCGCGGCAGCTGGCTGGACGGGCTGCTTTCCGGGATCGCGGTGGCCATGTCGCTGATGCCCGAGGAACTGCCGGTGGTGTTGACGCTGTTCATGACCATGGGCGCACTGCGCATGGCACGGGCGCGGGTGCTGGCGCGGCGCGGCGCGGCGATTGAGACGCTGGGCGCTGTGACCGTGCTGTGCACCGACAAGACCGGAACACTGACCGAGAACCGGATGGAGGTCGAGGAACTGCGGGTCCCTAGCGGCGAGACGTTTCGCCCGGGCATGGATCCTGCGCCCTTTCCGGAAGAGTTCCGGCATCTCGCAAGGGCCGGGATACTGGCCTGTCCCGAGGATCCGTTCGATCCGATGGAGCAGGCGTTCCATTCCTTGGCCCGGACCCATGCCGCGGCAGAGCTCAATGACCGGCAACAGGCCGGCTGGTCGCTGCGCCACCGGTATGCGCTTTCGCCCGAGCTGCTTGCCGTCTCGCACGTTTGGGGAACCGAGGCACAGGACGCGCGGCTGGTGGCGGCCAAGGGGGCGCCGGAGGCGATTGCCGAGCTGTGTGGCCTTGCCCCGGCCGAGGCACAGGCCCTGGAAGCGCAAGCCGCGCAGATGGCCGAGCGGGGTTTGCGGGTGCTGGGTGTGGCAACGGCGCCGTGGAGCGGAGGTGACCTGCCGCAGAGCCAGCGCCACTTCGCCTTCGCCCTTGCCGGCCTGGTGGGGCTGGCCGACCCGGTACGCGCCAGCGTGCCCGGTGCGGTTGGCAACTTGCAGGCGGCGGGCATCCGCGTGGTCATGATCACGGGGGACTATCCCACCACCGCGCGGGCCATAGCCGAAGCGGCGGGGATCGCTGCCGGCGAGCCGATTACCGGCGACGCTGTGGCGGCCATGGACGATGCCGAAATGGCACGGCGGATTGCCGGAGCGAGTGTTTTCGCCAGGGTCATGCCCGCGCAGAAGCTGCGGATCGTGACGGCACTCAAGGCTTCGGGGGAGGTTGTTGCCATGATCGGCGACGGGGTCAACGATGCCCCCTCGCTGAAGGCGGCGCATGTCGGCGTGGCCATGGGTCAGCGTGGGACCGACGTGGCGCGCGAGGCCGCGGCCCTTGTCCTGCTCGATGACGATTTCGAAGCCGTGCCAGCAGCGGTGCGGCTTGGGCGGCGGATCTACGACAACATCCGCAAGGCTGCCGGGTTCATCTTCGCCGTCCACCTGCCGATCGCCGGGCTGGCCATTGCCCCGCTGCTCACCGGCTGGCCGCTGATCATCGGACCGGTTCACGTCGCCTTGCTGGAACTGGTGATCGATCCGGTCTGCACGCTGGCATACGAGGCCGAGCCAGAGGAACAGGGCCTGATGCAGCGGCCACCGCGTTCGCCTGACAGTCCGCTGATCTCGCGAGTATTGGCGGGTTGGGCAGCCGTCCAGGGGGGTCTGGTCCTTGCCGTATTGCTGGGGCTTGCGGCCTGGGCCATAAGGTCAGGGGCGAACGAGGGGACCTATCGCACCATAGTCTTTGCCGGGTTGATCGTGGCCGTGTTGGCGCTGGTCGCTGCCAACCGGACCTTTCGCGCCGGCACCGACCGAAGGGCGGGGCGCAACCTTGCGTTGGCAGCGATTGCAGGAGTGGCCGTGCCGCTGTTTGCGCTGTTGTTCTTGCAACGGCGTATCGCGGTGGTCTTCGGATTTGTCCCGCTCGACCAGGCCGGGGCCATGGCCGTTGCATTGACCGGACTGGTGCTGGTGCTGGCGCTGCAGGGGTTAAAGCGGGCATTAGGAGGCGCGCTGGCCAACTAGGCCGCCTCCCTACCAAGCGGCCGGCGGGGGCCCCGTTCAGATCAGGATGAAATCCTGCGCGGAGAGGACCGGCCTCGTCGGCAGGACAGCAACGAGCACCTGCGCCGTGCCGCCCACGCCATCCGGGTCGTAGTACAGTGAACCGGTGGACTGGGTGTAGACGAGAGTGTGCTGTGCCGTCGTCGCCGCGGTGCCGAGAGCGAGGCGGGCGGCATCGAGGGCACCGGCCGGCAGGGCGGCAAAGGCGGTGAAGGCGGCGCGATCGAATGCGATGATGTCGCTCAGGTGCGTGAAATCCTGGATGACATCGCGGTTGGCGGCAGTTTCGCGGATGTCGAACAGGAACGTATCCGCCCCTGCGCCGCCGCTCAGCGTATCGGCTCC
>DASTGC010000072.1:0-5057 GCA_035719485.1 Novosphingobium sp. | reverse complement strand
CGTGTCGAGCAAAGTCGAGACACCTTGCGCTCACGTGTCTCGACTTCGCTCGACACGAACGGGTCATGGTTGCGTGGACGCCTACTCCACCTCGACGCCCGCCGCCGGCCCGCCAAAGGCCTCGCCCTCTGCCCAGCTGGGCGAGGTCAGCCCCATCACCTTGAACAGCGTGCCCATCTGGTCGGGCGCGCAGAGGCGCTCCTTGCCGGCCCAGAGCGCGGCGGCATGTTGCGGCGCCAGTTCGCCCAGCGCCCGGGCCCGTGCATCGGCGCCCAGCGCCTTGAGCCATTGCCCCTGCCCCACCGTGCCCAGCCAGCGGGCGCCGTGGTGCTGCGCGATCCCGGCCAGCGTGGCAAAGTCCACCAGCGCGGAAAGATCGGCCTCGCCGGGGTTCTCGAACGGATCGACCTTCTCGTGCGCCTTGACCGCCTGCAGGGTAGAGCCGTCGCGCACCTCGGTATAGCCATAGTCGATCAGCAGCGCCGCGCCGCCTTGGCATGCCAGCCGCCGCGCCACCTCGCCGACAACCGCCGCGGCGCCGGGGCAGGTCTCGATGATCGTGCCAACTGGCGCATCGCGCCGTTCTTCCGGCACGGCGCTGTCCATCGGTATGTGCCCGGCTACAGGCAGGAAGCGATCCTGAAAATAGCCCACCATGCGCTCGCGCCAGCCCATCTCCATGCGCACCAGCTGGCGCACCGGCAAGGCATCGAGAAACTCGTTGCCCACGAGCAGGATTGGACCTGCCATCGGCACGGTCGAAAGGTCGTCATGCCACTGGGCATGGGGCACGGCGGCAAGCTGGATGTCCTTCAGGGCCACCGAGGTCTCGACGAAATGGACCTTGGGCTCGAGTCCGAAGCGCACCATCGTGCGCAGCACGTCGCGTGCCAGGGTGCCCCGGCCCGGCCCCAGTTCGACATAATGCACCGGCTCGGCCCGGCCCGAACGCAGCCAGATGTCGGTCAGCCATAGTCCTATCAGCTCGCCGAAAATCTGGCTGATCTCTGGCGCAGTGATGAAATCGCCGGCACCGCCCAGCGGATCGCGGCTGGCATAGTAACGCGCGTTCGCCTCGCCCATGTATTGCGCCAGGCTGATCGGCCCGTGATGGTGGATCAGCCGCGCGAAAACCTGGGTGAGCGGCTCCGCCTCCGCTGAATTAAGATCGCTTTTCTTGCGGCCGAACTTCACGCTGCGCTTGCTCCCCCCGCCGGAGCACTGCCTTGCCCGAGGGCCGGCCGCGCTAGCGCCCGGGCAATCAGGAACAGGCCGATCACGATCATCGGCAGCGTCAGCCACTGGCCCATCGACATGCCTGTGGCACGGGCGAATTCCTCAAGCTGGGCGTCAGGCTCACGAAAGAACTCGACGATGAACCGCGCGCAGCCGTAGCCCGCCACGAACACGCCGGTCAGCAGGCCAGGGCGGAACCGCGCCCGCGTTTTCCAGAAGAGGGTCATCAGGACCCCGAGCAGCACCAGCCCCTCCAGTGCCGCTTCGTAGAGCTGGCTGGGGTGGCGCGGCAGCGGCCCTCCGTCGGGGAAGACCATGGCCCAGGGCACGTCCGCCGTGGTCACCCGCCCCCACAGCTCGCCGTTCACGAAGTTCGCCAGCCGCCCGAAGAACAGGCCAAACGGCACGGCCACGGCCACCCAGTCGCACACGCGCAGGAAGTTGAGCCCACCGCGCCAGGCCACCCACAGCATGGCCAGGGTGCAGCCGATCAGGCCGCCGTGGAAGCTCATCCCGCCGTTCCACAGCTTCACCATTTCGCCCGGATGGCTCCACAGCTCGGGCGCATAGAAGGTGGCATAGCCCAGCCGCCCGCCGAGGATCACGCCGAGCGTGCAATAGAAGAACAGGTCATCGGCATGGCGCTGGGCCATCGGCGCGCCGGCCAGCTTCAGCGTCTTCGACACGTGCCAGTAGGCCAGCACGATCCCGGCGAGATAGGCCAGGGAGTACCAGCGCAGGGTGAAGAACCCGAGGCTGATGCCCCGGGTCAGTCCGAGATCGAGCCACTGGAGCGGAGCCTCGGCGGCGGCGGCGAGAATGGCAATCACCCGGCGGTCCCTTTGTGCGGATGGGCTGGTCGGGCGGGTTCTGGCACAGCCCGGCCCCGGATGGAACCGGCCCGGGCGGGAAAACCCCCACGAAACGGACAGGGTTCCCCCTGTCCTTCGCCGCGCAAGCTGCTAACCTCGCTTGCGCAGCGCACCTTTCAAGCAGAGCTTTCGTGACCATTCGCATTGCCAACCAGCGCGCCATCATCGAGCGCCGCGTCCTCGCCGCCGCCATTGCCGACTGTGTCGCCGAAAATGGCCCCGACGGAGCCCGCCCGCGGGTGGTGGAATTGCTGCGCGCCGCGCTGGAGTCCGGACGTGGGGAAATCGCCCGGCGGCTGGCGGAAAGGCCGTCGGCCGGCACCGAATGCGCCTCCGCCCAGGCCTTTCTCATCGACCAGCTCGTGCGCCTGATCCATGATCACGTCGTCGGCAGCGTCTACCGCTCGTCCAATCGCTCCACGGGGGAGCGCATCGCCATCCTCGCGGTCGGCGGCTACGGGCGGGGGGAGATGGCGCCACACTCCGATGTCGACATCGCCTTCGTCACTCCCATCCGACAGACCCCATGGTGCGAGCAGGTGATCGAGGCCATGCTCTATTTCCTCTGGGACCTAGGGCTCAAGGTCGGCCAGTCCAGCCGCTCACTTGATGAGATGGTGCGCATGGCCGCCTCCGATCTCACCATTCGCACCGCCCTGCTTGAAGGCCGCTACGTCTGGGGCGACCAAAACCTGTATGATGAATGCTCGCGCAGGTTCTGGGCCGAAGTGGTCCATGGGACCGAGCGCCAGTTCGTCGCCGAAAAGCTGGCCGAGCGCAACGAGCGGCACAAGCGCCTGGGCGACAGCCGCTATGTCGTCGAACCCAATGTCAAGGAAGGCAAGGGCGGTCTGCGCGACCTTCACACGCTCTACTGGATCGGCAAATATATCCACCATGTCCGCGATGCGAGCGAGCTGGTCGACGTCGGGCTGCTCTCCCCATCGGAATACCGCGCTTTCAAGAAGGCCGAGAACTTCTTCTGGGCGGTGCGCTGCCACCTGCACACGATCACTCACCGCGCCGAGGACCGGCTAACCTTTGACCTCCAGCGCGAGGTTGCCGCGCGAATGCAGTTCTCCGACCGTCCCGGCAAGAGCGCGGTCGAGCGGTTCATGCAGTACTTCTTCCTCCAGGCGAAGCGCGTCGGCCATCTCACCGGCGTGTTCCTCGCCCAGCTGGACGAACAGTTCGCGCGCCGCCAGCCGCGCGGCCTGCTGGCGGGCTTCCGCAGTCGCCCGCGCATGGTCAAGGGCTACAAGGTGTTCGGCGGCAAGATCAACGTGCCCTCGGACAACTGGTTCATGGACGATCCGGTCAGGCTGGTGGAGATCTTCGCGCTGGCCGACGAGCACCGGCTGGAGGTCCACCCCGAGGCCATGCGCCTGGCGGCGCGCGACGCCAGGCTGATCGATGCCGGGGTGCGCAAGGACCCGCAAGCCAACGCCCTGTTCCTCCAGATACTCACCAGCCGCAACGATCCCGAAACGGCCCTGCGCGGCTTCAACGAGGCCGGGGTGTTCGGCCGGTTCATCCCCGACTTCGGCCGTGTCAACGCGCAGATGCAGTTCGACATGTACCACCACTATACGGTCGACGAACACACCATCCGCGCCATCGGCCTGCTCTCCCGAATCGAGAAGGGCGATCTCTCCGGCGACCATCCCCTGGCAACCCAGCTGGTCGGCAAGATCAATTCGCGTCGGGCGCTGTACCTCTCGGTCCTGCTTCACGACATCGCCAAGGGCCGGCGCGGCGACCATTCCGAGCTCGGCGCTGAAGTGGCCCGGCGGCTGTGCCCTCGCCTAGGGCTCGAGGAGGGCGAGACCGAGCTCGTCGCCTGGCTGGTACGCACGCACCTGCTGATGAGTGCGACCGCCTTCAAGCGTGATCTGGCGGACTGGAAGACCATTTCCGACTTTGTCGCCGCGGTCCAGTCGCTCGAGCGGCTGCGTGCGTTGACCCTGCTGACCATCGTCGATATCCGCGCTGTGGGCCCCGGGGTGTGGAACTCTTGGAAGCGCCAGCTCCTCGCCGAACTCTACGAGCTCTCCGAGGAGCGCCTGCGCCTCGGCCATGCCCAGCACGGTCGCGAACATCGCGTCGCGGCCAAGAAGGCGGCCGTGGCGGCGCGGCTCAAGGACCAGGCGAACCTTGTGGAGACCGCCGGCCAACAGCTTGGCGATGCCTACTGGATCGCCGAGCCGGAAGACATCATCGCCCTCAACCTGCGCCAGCTCGATGCCGCCAAGGGCGCCCCACTCAACGTGGCGACCGAATTCTATGCCGCGCGCGGGGCGACCCTTGTCACTGTCCTGGCGGCCGACCATCCGGGCCTGTTCTACCGCATCGCTGGCGGCATCCACCTTGCCGGCGGCAACATCATCGACGCCCGCATCCACACCGCGCGCAACGGCACGGCGGTCGACAACTTTCTCGTCCAGGATCCGCTGGGCCGGCCATTCAGCGAGGACGTCCAGCTCGCCCGGCTGCGCACGGCGATCTCCGATGCCCTCGCCAATCGGGTCAAGCTTGTTCCGCAGCTCGCCGCCCGCCCGCTTGCGCGCCCCCGCGCCGAGGCCTTCACCGTGCGTCCGCGTGTGGAGTTCGACAATTCCGCCTCCAACCGCTTCACCGTCATCGAGGTCAACGCCCGCGACCGTCCGGCCCTGTTGAACCGCCTTGCCCGGGCCCTGTTCGAAAGCCGGCTGATCGTCCACTCCGCCCACATCACCACCTATGGCGAACGCGCGGCCGATACCTTCTACGTGACCGACCTGCTCGGCGAGAAAGTCGACGGCTCGCTACGCCTCAAGGATGTCGAGGCGCGGCTGCTCGAAGCCGCGGGCGAAGAGACGGTCGAGGTCGAGGCGGTCTGAGTCTTTGTCGTGTGCGCCCTCCACATCCTTGAGGGCTTGCGGCACCGGCCCGCTCCCCCGGCCCGACCAC
>DASTGC010000071.1:0-2143 GCA_035719485.1 Novosphingobium sp. | reverse complement strand
CGCGGCGATGGGTGGGCTTCGGCCGGTCGTCGAATTCATGACGTTCAACTTTGCCATGCAGGCGATCGATCACCTGATCAATTCGGCGGCGAAGACCAACTATATGTCGGGCGGCCAGATGCGCTGCCCGATCGTGTTCCGCGGACCCAACGGCGCGGCCGCACGCGTGGGCGCCCAGCACAGCCAGAACTTCGCGTCGTGGTATGCCAGCGTGCCGGGGCTGGTGGTGATCGCGCCTTACGATTCGTCGGATGCCAAGGGCCTGCTCAAGGCGGCGATCCGCAGCGAGGACCCGGTGATCTTCCTCGAGAACGAACTGGTCTATGGCCGGTCGTTCGAGCTGCCGGAACTCGATGACCATGTCCTGCCGATCGGCAAGGCGCGCACTGTCCGCGAAGGGCGCGACGTGACCATTGTCACCTATTCGATCGGTGTCGGGCTTGCGCTCGAGGCGGCCGATACGCTCGCTGCCGAGGGAATCGAGGCCGAGGTGCTCGACCTCAGAACCCTGCGGCCGCTCGACAAGGCGGCCGTGCTGGCGAGCCTGAAGAAGACCAATCGCATGGTCGTCGCCGAGGAGGGTTTTCCGGTCTGTTCGATCGCCTCTGAAATCATCACGATCTGCATGCAGGATGGTTTCGACGATCTCGACGCCCCGGTCCTGCGCGTGTGCGACGAGGATGTGCCGCTGCCCTATGCAGCCAACCTCGAAAAGGCGGCGCTGATCGATGCCGGCCGGATCGCAGGGGCCGTCAGGCAGGTCTGTAATCGCTAACGCCATCGGCGATTCTGGCGCTGAGGCGCTCGCGCCGCTGTGCCGGCTGGCCCTGGCCTATGCGCCGGCGCGGGCGAAGGCCGATTGGCTGACCTTCCTGCTGCTCGATGCGCGTCTGGGGCAGATCCTGCGCTCCGCGCGGGAGCCGATGCTCGCCCAGCTCAAGCTTGCCTGGTGGCGTGACCGGCTGTCGGGCGATCGCGCCGCGTTTCCCAAGGGCGAACCGCTGCTGGCGCGGCTGGCTGACTGGCTGGAGCCCGCCAGCATGGTGCCGCTGGTCGATGGATGGGAAGCCCTTCTCGGCGAGCCGCCGCTTGGCCCCGAAGCATGCCGTGCCTTTGCGGAAGGGCGGGGCCAAGCTCTGGTCGGCCTGGCGAAGCGCATGGGGACCGGGCCCGGACTCGTGGCGACCGTCGGCCATTGTTGGTCGCTGGCCGAGATCGCTGTCGCGCTGGGCTCCGACGATGAACGCGCAGCGGCGCTGACCCTGCTTGCGGCCGAAGGAAATCGCGTCGGGGCCTTGCCGCGGGTGATGCGGCCGCTGGCGGTTCTCGAGGGGGTTTACCGACGCGCCTCGGCCAAGCAAGGGCTTGCGGACCTGCACAGCCCGGGGGCCTTGCTCACCGCCGTGCGGATCGGGCTGACCGGGCGCTGAGGAAAAGGGCTGGACAGGGCTACTCTCTCCGACAATTCTGCCCCCGACACGGAACGAAGAAGGCGGAGAGGCATGCACAGGATCGGAACCAGCGAACGGCCCGACCTGGCGCTCGCGGTCATCGTCGGGGCAGGGGGGCTCGGCGTTGCGCTGGCTCGGCGCATGGCCAATTCCCACCGGGTACTGCTGGTCGATATCGACGAAGCAAGAGCCGAGGCCGAGGCCGAGCGACTGCGAGGCGAAGGCTGCGATGCCAGTGCCTGGCAGTGCGACATCACCTTGGCCGAGGATCTGGCCCGCTTCTCGGAACATCTCCGGGAGATCGGAGGATTTCAGGCGGCTGTCGTGGTGGCGGGGATTTCCCCATCGGGCGGGAGCTTCCGGCAGATCATGACGGTAAACCTGCATGGCGCGGCGCTGGTCACCGATGTGCTGCGCGGCGTGGCCCGTCCCGGCAACGTCGCCATCTTGATCTCGTCCATGGGAGCCCACGTGGCCGATCCTCCTCCGGAGGCCGTGGAACTCCTCAAGCATCCGGCGGATCCCAGCATGGCAGCAGCGCTGGAGGAGGTGCTGGGGGCCGAGGGAGCAAACCGCACCGCTGCCTACGCACTCTCCAAATGGGGATTGAACCTGATGTGCCGGCGGCAGGTGATCGCCTGGGGGGAACGCGGTGCGCGGATTGTCTCGCTGTCTCCCGGGCTGATTGCCAC
>DASTGC010000070.1:0-3981 GCA_035719485.1 Novosphingobium sp. | reverse complement strand
TCGTAGAGCGTCTGCGCCACGCGCATCGTGTGGCTCGCCGAGAAGCCGAGCTTGCGCGCGGCCTCCTGCTGGAGGGTGGAGGTGGTGAACGGCGGGTAGGGGTTGCGCCGGGTGGGCCGCGTCTCGACTTCCTCGACGCGGAAGGTCGCGCTCTCCACCAGCGCCCTGGCGCGGTTGGCGATGCCCGCATCGCCCAGGCTCAGCCGCTCCAGCTTCTGGCCGTCGAACTTGACGAGGCGCGCGGGGAACTCGGTTCCCCCCTGCTCCAACCTGGCCACCACCGACCAGTATTCCTGGGGCACGAAGCTTTCGATCTCGCGCTCGCGCTGGACGATCAGGCGCAGGGCGACCGACTGCACGCGGCCGGCGCTCTTGGCCCCCGGCAGCTTGCGCCACAGCACCGGGGAGAGGGTGAAGCCGAACAGATAGTCAAGCGCGCGGCGGGCGAGGTAGGCGTCGATCAGGTCCTGGTCGAGCTCGCGCGGGGCCTTCATCGCGGCGAGGATGGTGTCCTTGGTGATCGCGTTGAAGGTGACCCGCTCGACCTCCTTGGGCAGGGCGCGGCGCTTGGCCAGCAGTTCGCGCACGTGCCACGAGATCGCCTCGCCCTCGCGATCGGGGTCGGTGGCGAGGATCAGGCGGTCAGCCTGCTTGGCAGCATCGGTGATGTCGCGCACGCGGCTCTGCTTGTCGCCATAGAGCTCCCAGTCCATCGCGAAGTCCTCGTCCGGGCGGACTGAGCCGTCCTTGGCCGGCAGGTCGCGGACGTGGCCGTAGGAGGCGAGGACCTTGTAATCCTTGCCGAGGTACTTCTCGATGGTCTTGGCCTTGGCCGGGGACTCGACGATGACAAGCTGCATGGCGCTGCTGGCACTTCCTTACGTGTGTACGCGCGAGGGTGGATAGGCTCGGGCCGCTCCGTCAAGCCCCGTCGGCTCCATTCCGCCACCAACGCCGCACTGCCTGCGCCCGCGTGTATTTTACCTAATCCCATCCTTAACCGCGAAGGCAGCCGACAAAGGCCAATTACAATCGTTTTAGTGTTGCAATTCAGTGATTTAAGGTAACCAGGCCTTAAGACCGCTCGGTTAACCCCCAGGATCAGGGGGATACGAGAATGTACCAAGTAAACGACTGGTCCGGCGTCGGTGCCGGAGATATCGAACAGGGCCTTTACCGCCGGTTGCACCCGATCGGTTTCAAAGGCCTCGCCGCGATCACGGCCTACGGGCTGCTCACCGTGGCCTATTTCGCCTACCGGATTCCCTTGTGGAATCCGCAGGCGCCGATCCTTTCGGGATTGATGCTGGCTGCCGAGCTATTCGGCGTACTCACCCTTGGGCTGCACGTGTTTTCCACATGGACCCTGGTGGAACGTGTCGCACCGCCTGTCCCTGCCGGGTTCGACGCGGATATCTTCATCACCACCTGGAACGAATCCACCGAAATCCTGCGGCACACGCTGCTGGCTGCCAAGCAGGTCAAGCACGCGCGCCAGATCTGGCTGCTCGATGACGGCTGCCGCCCGGAGATGGAGGAGCTCGCCCGTGCGTTGCAAGTCCGCTATCTGTCGCGCACCGACCGCTCGCACGCCAAGGCCGGCAACCTCAACAATGCGCTGAAGCACTCCGACGCGTCGTTCGTTGCGATCTTCGACTGCGATCACGCGCCCTCGCCCGAGTTCCTCGAGCGCACGCTCGGCCACTTCGTCGACCCCGGAGTCGCCTTCGTGCAGACACCGCAGGACTTCTACAACGTCGATTCCTTCCAGCACCGCGGCACCGCGCAGTCCCGTGAGGCATGGCACGAGCAGACCCTGTTCTACCGCGTCATCCAAGCCGGCAAGGACCGCTGGAACGCGACATTCTTCTGCGGCAGCTGCGCGATCATGCGGCGGGCGGCGCTTGATGACATCGGCGGCTTCGCCACCGGCACCATCACCGAGGACATGCACACCTCACTCAGGTTCCACAAGAACGGCTGGAGAGCGGTCTATCATGCCGAGGCCCTCGCCTTCGGTCTGTCTCCGGCCAACCTCGAACAGTACGACACCCAGCGCCTGCGCTGGGGCCGCGGGGCGATGCAGGTGTGGACCCGCGAGGGCATTCTCCTGCGCGGCGGCAAGATGAACCTGGCCCAGCGCCTGTGCTATTTCACCTCGGCCGTGACCTATTTCGAGGGCTGGCAGAAGGCCGTCGTCTATTTCCTGCCGATGATCGTCCTGCTCACCGGGAAAATGCCGATCATCTGGACCGGCTGGCCCTTTGTGGAGATTTTCGCGGCGTGGTTGCTGGCTGGCCTGGTCGTCAACGAGGTATTCAGCCGCGGCTATGCGAAGACTATCTGGATGGAAGAATACAACTTCCTGCGGTTCTTCACCTTCATCAAGGCGACCCTTGCCCTTGTCATTCCGATCAAGTGGGGCTTCTCAGTCACGCCGAAGACCATGAACAGCGATTTCCGCCTGGTCTTCCGGCTGTGGCCGCAGGTTCTGGTCACCCTCGGCGCAATCGGATCGATCCTGATCGGCGGCGCGATCTATCGCAGCCACCATCACCTTCCGGAAGGCGCCTTCATCGCCAACATGATCTGGCTGACGATCAACGGCGGGCTGGCGATCAAGTCGCTCTCCTTCGTGACTCTGCGGATGCGCCAGCGCCGCAGCGGCCATCGCTTCCCGCTGCCGATCGTCGCCCGGGTAACGAGCGCCGGGGGACCGTTCAGGGCATCGATCGTGGCAGTCGCGCAGGACGTCTCCTCAGACGGGCTGAACCTCAGCCTCGACCGCAAGGTGGATTTCGGTCTGAGCATCGAAGGCACGCTGCTGCTGCCCTCCGGCCCGCTTCCGTTCCGTGGCACGGTGCTGCGGAACATCACGACGGACACCGGAGCCATGCTCGGAGTGCGCTTCGACTGGGCCAGCGAGGGCGAGGCTGACCGGCTCAATCGCTGCCTCTACGGCAACACGCTTCAGTGGGACGTCAACAACTGGGCCGAAGTGCGTCGGATCAAGCCGTGGCGCATGCTGCCGTCTTGGCTGGTGCCCGAAGCCTATGACGAATCCTGGGAACTAGCCCGGGTCAGCCACGGGGGCGACCGGATCGACTGCCTTGTCAAGCGGGACGGACCGACCTACCGCATCCTCAGCTATGCCGCCCTGCCGGCAACCTCCGGGCTCTGCCTGAGGCTGGTCAATGGCGATGCCGTCGCCGACCTGCAAGTGACCGGTTATCGCCAATATGAGCTCGACGGCGGCTTCGTCCACCTCGCGGCACTGGCGACCGAGGCGCTCAACCTCGAGGGCTTCCACCGCGAACCGATGTGGGCCCACGGGTGACCCCCGCAAAACGATGGACATGACCATGAACAAGGCACTCTTCGCTCTGGCCGCGACCGGCCTCCTTGCCGCCGCGCCGGCGACGGCCGAAACACCCACCGGAGTGGTCTATGCCGGCGGCGATATCAGCGACAGCGCATCGGGCTATGCCGGCGCGGTCGTCTCGCTCCCCGGCGCCAGCCTCGGCCACGGCCTCGCGGCGCGGATCGGCGTGGGTGGTGGCCGCTATCACTACGACGCCGGCGCGACCCGGATCACTGCTGACTATGCCAGCGCCGACCTCGCCCTGGTCGAGCAGGTTTCCGGTGGCTGGGGCTGGGCCAATGTCTCGGCCGGCCCGCGCTACACCCGCACCCGGCTTTCGCCGGTGGACCCGGGCAACAGCCGTCGCGGCTCTCGCTGGGACCTTGGCCTGCAGACCGACGGCGCGCTCGACACCCCCGGCTGGCGGCTGAGCTGGCTCGGCTCCTACGGTGTGGTCGATGAAGAATATCAGGCACAGCTGGAGCTCGGCCGCAAGATCGGCAGCAAGGGGCTGCGGCTG
Organism: Novosphingobium sp.; assembly: GCA_035719485.1. Lineage (GTDB taxonomy): Bacteria > Pseudomonadota > Alphaproteobacteria > Sphingomonadales > Sphingomonadaceae > Novosphingobium. The sequence continues at coordinate 100 of DASTGC010000070.1, read as the reverse complement.
GGTATCGAGGGCGGCCTGCAGGGTGACCCGAGCTACCGCAAGGTGAGGGGCGGAGCCTTCATTGCCGCGGCGCTCGGCACTAACTTCGAGGTCCAGGTCG
>DASTGC010000069.1:0-10459 GCA_035719485.1 Novosphingobium sp. | reverse complement strand
CGTGTCGAGCTTGCCGAAAAAACCCTCGCGGGCCATCGGGGCAACTTCGCTGAGATGCAGGTCGCAATAGTCGAGCGCGCCGCTGTTGATCTGCTCACGCACCACGGGATCGGAATTGTAGGGCGCGCGGAACTCGATGCCCTTCGCCCTGGCCAGCGCGCCGTCGAGCTCCGGTCCGGTCGAGGCGCCAGTCCAGACGCGCACGGTGAAGGGCGAGCTCGCCGCGTGGGCTGCCTCGATCCGTCTTGCGAGCGCCTGGGGAACGGCCTTGGGATAGCCGGCCCCGGTAAACCCGCTCATTCCCACCGCGGTGCCGGGCGCGATCAGCTCGGCGGCGCCGGTCGCATCCGTGATCCTCGCGCGCAGGCCCGCATGGGCGATCCGGGAGCTCACGCTCGGCATGCTTGATCCTTTCCGTGGCGACAGGACAGCCGTCCGCCAAGCCAGCTTAGGGCGGTTCGCCGGCGGAGTGAAACCAAACCGTTGCTGCGCCATTACATTGTCATGGTTGCATCGGGTTTTCTCTTCGGCGTCATCCTGGCGCTCCTCGTCGGCGAACGGCGTGACCTGCGCGGCCGATAGGTCCGCCGCTCCTGCGCTCTCCTTTTGTCGGTAATATGCGGCGCGCCGCTGCCGCCGCTTGCAAGCCTGCTCGATTTCGCTAGACGAGTGTCAAGTGAAACGCGGAGGAGATTCTGTCATGGCGCTCGACAGTTTTGGCGGCCTGCTCAATCCAGACAAGCTGCAGGCGTGGGTGGAAACGCAGGATCTGCCGGGCAAGGGCCCCATCACCGAGGCGCGGCAGCTGACCGGCGGCTCGCAGAATGCGCTGTTCATGCTGACGCGCAGCGATGGCGAGCAGATGGTGCTGCGTCGCCCACCGCTCCATCCGCGCCCCAACGGCAACGATATCATGACCCGGGAAGCGCGCGTGCTGAAGGGGCTCGCCGGAACCGACGTACCGCATGCGCAGCTCTATGCCCTGTGCGACGACCTGGATGTGCTCGGGGTAAATTTCTACCTGATGGCTCCGCTCGACGGGTTCTCGCCGCTGGGCGAATTGCCCGGGCAATATGCCACGGACGCTGTCTGGCGGTGGGAGATGGGGGCCGACATGATCCGGGCTGGCGCCGCGCTGAGCAAGGTCGATTATGTTGCCCGCGGCCTCGCCGACTATGGCAAGCCGGACGACTGGCACGGCCGCCAGGTGGCGCGCTGGCGCTCGCAGCTGGAAGGCTATCACGAGCTGGAGAATTACCCCGGCCACTCTCTCCCGAGAGTCGATGAAACCGGGCAGTGGCTGAATGACCATATCCCGTCCGACCAGCGCATCGCGATCATTCACGGGGACTTCCAGTATCCAAATGTGATGTATTTCCACGACCGGCCCAGGCTGGCAGGCCTGATCGACTGGGAGCTGTCGTCGCTTGGCGATCCCTTGCTTGATCTGGGCTGGATGCTGTCGGGCTGGCTGGGTGCCGGGGACCCGGAGGGCCGGCCGCCTTCGGTAACGCCCTGGGACGGTTTCATGACCCGTGCGGAGCTGGTGTCGCTTTACGGCGAACTGACCGGCCGCGACATGAGCATCATGCCCTGGTTCGCGACCCTGGCTTGCTACAAGCTCGCCTGCCTGCTCGAAGGCACATACGCCCGGGCCTGTGCCGGCAAGGTGCCGATGGCGGTGGGCGAAACCCTGCACACCTATGCCTTGTGGCTGATGAAGCGCGCCGAGCAGATCATCGCGCACGGAATTTGACCGCGCCCTTCAGGCCTGCGCGGCAAGGCCGGTCAGCGCGGCGGCGCGGCAGTTAGCAGGAGCGTAAGGACGTCTGCTGCAGCACTGCGCAGGTCCAGTCCTTGCGGGCCACCGGGATACTGTACGGCGTTCTCGCGTGCGACTGTGCGTTCCATTGCCTGGTAGATGGTAATGGCGCGGCCGCGAGCGTCTCCCGGCGCGATGGCGGGCTGGGCCCGCAGCATCCGCTCTGCGAGGCGGTCGATCAGCGGGATCGTGGTTTCATAGCGCAGCTTGAGGAACGCGGGATTGCCGGCATCAGCCATGTAATTGCGCACATTCAGGATGGCACGATGCCGCCCCCAGTAATTGGCCAGCGCATCGACAAGGCGACGGCTGAGGCGGTCGGCGGAAACATCTGCTGTAGCATCGGCCAACACGCTGATGACCTCATCAAAATCCGCCACAGTCTCTTGAGATAGGGTGAGGAGAACCTCTTCTATATCCTTGAAATAAAGATAGAAGCTTTGCGATGCAACGCCTGCTGCACGGGCAATCCGGCTGGCGCTGAGCTTGTGGCTGTCCTCGGTTGCGATGAGCTCGAGCGCCGCATCGAGCAGGCGCCGGCGCGTTTCCCCGCCCTTGCGCCCCAGCGCTTGTCCCTGCTTGTTGACCTTTATCACGATTGCCCGCTTCCCGCCTCTTTCGGAGCTATTGCAAATGCGGCGGCGCATCGCAACCGTAGGGCGCGCAATGCCTTGTCTCGTCTAGGCAGGTGGGTATAGCGCTAGGCCAAACGTTCGTTAGGCAACGGGCGTGAAGGGTAAAGCGGAGACATGCATTGAACGCGACGACCAAGCCACAACCGCCGCTGGCGGGCTTGTGCGGGTCCGTGCCCCCGGCGCCGGGCTGGTTCACCGAGGCCCTGGCCGCTCCGTGCGAGCATTTTTCGGTTGAAGTGGACGGCGTGCGTCTTGACTGCCGCGCCTGGGGCGAGCGCGGCAATCCCGGTCTGGTCTTTGTCCATGGCAGTGCCGCACACCTCGGTTGGTGGAGCTTCCTCGCCCCGTTCTTCAGCAGCGATCACCGCGTGGTTACCTGGTCGCTCAGCGGAATGGGGAAATCCGACTGGCGAGATCAGTATTCGATCGAAGCCTACACCGAAGAACTCTGGGCGGTGGCCCAAGCGGGCGGAGCCTGCGAGGCGGGACCTCCGGTGCTCATCGGCCATTCCCTCGGGGGCCATCTCGTCCATTCGTCCGCTGCGTTTCATCCTGAGCAGATGCGCGCCGGCGTGCTTGTCGATTGCAGCTTTCCTGGAGCGATATCGCGGCGCCCGCAGGGCACTGGTCGCAGCTATCCCAATGAGGTGGCCGCGCTGGAGCGGTTCCTGCTTTCCCCGGAGCAGCCCTGCGAGAACCTCTTCATCATTGATTTCCTCGCCCGGATGAGCCTCACGCGCCATGATGATGGCACCTGCACTTTCGGGTTCGACCGAGGCGTGTGGTCACGGATGATCTTGCCTGACCTGTGGGAAATCCTGGGCCGAACCAGGGCGCCGATGGCTGTGGTGCGCGGGGATCGGTCATGGCTGACCGGCGGGGAAATGAAGGCTCGCATGCGAGCAACCTTGCCGCAGGGAACTCCCTTCATCGAGATTCCGGAAGCCTATCACCATGTGCAGGCCGATCAGCCGCTGGCCCTCGTCGCAGCCCTGCGCAGCCTACTCGAGGCTTGGGCATGACCGCTCCGCTTTCGTTTTCAGGCTTTGTGATCCGCCCGGGCCAACCGGGCGCCCGGCGCAGCCAGCTGATCGATCCGCGGCCGGGCATCATCGATGCCGCGATCGAGGATGATTTCCACCACTTCCGCGTGACGATCCATCACGATGGAGCGACTGTGCGCGACATCGTCACCGCCGCGGTGCGGTGGCCGTGGACGACCTGCCCGTCGGCCGGGATTCACCTGGCCCAGCGGATGACCGGAGTTTCCCTAAGCGAACTGGCGGAGGTGGATCCGCCCCAGGCCCACTGCACGCACATGCACGAGTTGACCCTGCTGAGTGCCAGCCATGCTCACGACGACGCCCCGGTGCTCTATTCCACCTTCGTCAGCGATCCCGTAGCCGGCGAACCGCGCCGGGGCGAAGTGTGGATCAATGGCGAAGAGGCGCTGGTCTGGTTGTTCGAGGGGTCGCTGATCGTGTCCGACGGCCCCATGGCCGGCCGGGACCTGCGGCATTATCGCCATTGGGAAAGCATGGTTCCGCCGGAGCAGCGCCGCGCGGCCAAGGTCCTGCGCCGGATGGTGCAGATCAGCGACGGGCGCAAGTTCGACCACCGCCAGAAGATCACCGCCGACCAGATGCCCGGTTCGGCGGCGGCCTGCTACACGTTCCAGCCGGTGCGCTCATCCGAAGCGCACCTGAAGATGCAGGAGCGCGATTTCACCAACGGCCCGGCCCCGCTGGCCGAGCAGATCGCCCACGTCATGGACAGGGTGCGACACTGACAAGGATGTCGCGGTGAAGCCCTGACGCAGCTTACATGTCCGGGGCGTTCTCGAACCAGCGCACCGAGCCGAACGGCCGCTCGAGCAGCCGGTGGACAACGATGTCGTGGCCCGGGCGGATCATCTCCCGGGCGCTCTCGATGATCGCCATCTCGTCGGCCGTGTTGCGATCGCGCAGCCGCAGGTAGTCGTGCCAGGTGGGGCACGAAAAGCGCTCCATCCAGACTTCTGGGTCGGAAATGTGCCGCGCCATCGACCATTCGAAGGCCCCGTTGCGCATGCGCACGAGGCGTACGGCCATCATCCGGCGATAGAACTCGCGGGCATCCTCATGCGATACGCGATATTCGATCTCGACGACGATCGGGCCGCTGCGGCCGGTCAGGGCGAGGTTTACCTCGGGATCGGCCAGGGTAACCAGCTCGTGCTCGCTGTCCGAGGCGTTCGGGATCCGCAAGACAAGTGCCAGCAGCGAGGAGGCCGCCATTGCGCCGCCCGCGATCAGCATCGCGCCCTGGACCTGTGCGCCAGCTGCGACATGCCCCCAGAACCACGCCCCGCAGGCCGTGCCCCCGGCCGCTGCCGTCTGGAACGAGGCGACCAGGCGACCCGAGACCCAGCGTGGCGCCGCAGTCTGGATGACGACGTTGTAGACGGTGACCGAGACGGTCCAGCAGATGCCGCCGGCCACCAGCACGAGCGCGGTGACCTGGTACCATGGGCTCAAGGCCACGACCGCGAAAACGCCGCCAAGGAGAATCGAGACCGATGATACGGCAGCTTCTTCCGAGACGGCGCGGCGTATCCTCGGCAGGATCAGCCCGCCGATCACCGCGCCAACCCCGAACGAGCCGAGAAGGAGGCCAAAGACCTCGGCCGTGCTGTGCAGCTGGTCGCGCACGACCAGCGGCATCAGCGCGGTCAACGAGCTGCCCGCAAAGGTGGTGGCGAAGGTCCGCAGGACCACTGTCCTGATGGGAGGAGAGTGGACGACATAGCGCACGCCCGCTCCAACCGCGCGGTCGATCCGTTCGGGCGGGAGGCGCGAGGGAACGGCCTTGCGGCGCCAGAGCAGCATGGAGACGAACAGCGGCACATAGCCGAAAGCTGTGCCGGTGAAAGCGGCGACCGGTCCCGCCGCCGCAACCAGCGCGCCGCCCAGGGCCGGGCCCACGCTGCGGGCCATGTTGAAGCTCATCGCATTCAGGCCGACCGCTTCCGACAGCACTTCGCGCGGGACCTGCTCGCTCACCGAGGCCTGCCACGAAGGCGAATAGAGCGCCATGCCCAGCCCAACCAGGAAACAGCAGCCCAGCAGGAGCCACGGCGACAGCAGGCCGAGCCCGGCGAGCGTGGCCAACGTGAATCCGGCTGTCAGCGAAACGCACAGGGCGAACAGCGCGACCTTACGGCGATCGTACATGTCGGCCATGGCGCCGGCGGGGATCGCCAGCAGCATCATCGGCAGCATCAGGGCGGTCTGCACCAGGGCAACCATCTCTGCCCGGGTGGTAAGCAGGGTCATCTGCCAGCCGGCCCCGACCGAAAGGAACATGAAGCCAAGGTTGGAGAGCAGACTGGCCAGCCAGATGTTGCGAAACAGGCGGGTACGCAGCGGCGCCCAGATGCCGGCGGCGCCCTTGGCCTGCTCCATATTGATCGGGGTATTGGTCTCCGCCACCGGGCATTCCTGAAGTTCAACCGCTTTGGAAGGGCCCTCTATCGGCTAAGAGCACGGCTGTCGAACCCTTGCGGGGTATCTTGTTGACAGGCCGATCGGGCAAATGATTCGGGCCATTGCCGCTACTGCGGGCTTGAATGGCAGGCGGGCGCGGCCCATCATCCCCGTCAAGACCGGCGAGACCATCTGCCGCCGGGGGAGATTCCTGATGGTTGATTGTGATGCCTGAACCGGATTCGACGAGTTTGGCGGTCGCGCCTGAAAGCAGTGCATGGACAAGGGTGATCCGGTTCGACCGGGTCAACAATTTCCGGGATTATGGTGACTTGCCGAGCCGGGTCGGCGGCCGCGTGCGCAAGGGCCGGTTGTTCCGGTCGGCTCACCTGTCCCGTGCGAGCGAGGACGACGTGGCCCGCCTGGCCAGGCTCGGCCTCGCCACGGTGGCTGACCTGCGCCATCCCGGCGAACAGGCGGCGCACCCCAGCCGCTGGCTGGGTGAAATCCCGGTCAAGGTGATCGACGAACCGGACCATGAGGGCGGTGAAACACAAGATGCGCCCCACATCGATGCCTTCCGCAAGAGTGACTTCAGCGCTGCAGCAATGCGCGACCTGCTGGCCGGGTTTTACAGCGAGATGCCCTTCGATCCGCGCCACATCGCACTGTTCAGGCGCTATTTCGATGCCTTGGCAACAAATGACGGCGGCATGCTGATCCATTGCGCCGCGGGCAAGGATCGCACGGGTATCCTGGCCTGGCTGACGCATCACATCCTCGGCGTTCATCCCGATGACGCCATGGAGGATTACCTGCTCAGCAACGATGCCGCCAACATTGCCGAGCGCCTGCCCGGACTGCGGATACAGATGGAAAAATCCTACGGTCGCCCGATCACGGAGGAGGCCATCCTGGGCATGTTGCGGGTGGACCCGCGGTTCATCGACGGATTGCTGGATGCCCTCGCGGCAAGGTTCGGTTCGACCGACGGCTATCTGGTCGATGCCCTGGGCGTCGATCCGGCGAGGCAGGAAGCCATTCGGGCCAGGTTGCTGGTCTGATGCGGGCGCAGGTCGAACGCAGGAGCGACGGCGGCTGGCCGCTGGACGCCGTTCCCCCCCATTCAGGCCCGGCCGGGCCTACCTGGCCGCGGCGACCCTGGTCAGTCCGCCGGACGTCGACCATTGACACCGTATGGCCGGAAGGTCTCGGCACCGAGCTGCAGATGACAGGGCGCGGGCGCGATCTGCTGACCGGCGCCGATCCCGCCTATCCCCGAGTCCTTGTCGAAGACAGGTGCCGGGCTTCCGTTTCGCCAGCGCGGGAAATCCTTGCGTTGGAAACCACGCCACCGCGCCCTGGCGCGGGCGGGTTGGTCGGCTCGCGGGCGGGAAGCCAGCTGCGCTCCGCCATCGCCGAATGCCTGCCGGCCGATCTCGCCAGCGGATCGCCGCTCTATCTTCTGCTCGACGATATTGCGGGTGCCAGCCTTGTGGCCAATTGGGCCTGGTCGCTCTGGCAGGCAGGCTGGCTGGAGAGGGTGAGGTCCGGGGCAGAACAGGCAGGTGCCAGCGAACGGAACATGGTTGGCGTCTGCGTGGGTTTCAGCCCGCAATCTCCGGTTGTTGCCGAAGGGCTGGCGCTTCAGCAGAACCTCAACCAACAGGTCGTCGACCTCGCCGCCAATGGTGATCCGTTTGGCTGGCACGAACTGGCGCGACAGGATCGCCCCTCCGCCCGGCGCTCCCGGCTCATCGATGTCTGGTTCGATGGGCCTGTAATCAAGGCGCGCACCCACTTCCAGGATTCCGGGCCCACTCCGCACGGCACGCGCATGGCCGTGCACGAATACCTCGTCGCAATCACGGTCGATCGGGCGTCGATGACCCTCGTCGATATCGACGCCGATCCGCGCATCCTGCCGTTCGGCTATTGCCCGGCGGCCACGCTGAACATCAGGAACCTGGTCGGCACACCGGTGGCGGACCTGCGCCGCCAGGTCCTGGCCGAGTTTCCCAAGACCCTCGGCTGTACCCACCTGAACGACACCATGCGCTCTTTCGCCGAGGTGCCCCTGCTGATCGGCCAGCTGGAGGACGCCATGGCCGTTGCCGAGGTGGGCTGAGGGAACGACCGAATCCTGAGCCAGATGCCGGAGGCGGGTTTCCGCCGCCTTGCGGTGCGCCTGCATCCCGGCTAGGGGCGCCTCGACCTGACGGGCCATACGTAATCACACCGTTTGCAAGGAACCTACCATGGCGGCAACCCGCACCTTTTCGATCATCAAGCCCGACGCCACCCGGCGCAACCTGACCGGCGCTGTCACCAAGATGCTGGAGGAGGCCGGCCTGCGCGTGGTGGCTAGCAAGCGCATCCACATGAGCCGGCAGCAGGCGGAAGGCTTCTATGCCGTTCACAAGGAGCGTCCGTTCTTCGGCGAGCTCGTCGAATTCATGATCTCCGGCCCGGTCGTCGTCCAGGTGCTCGAGGGTGAGGACGCCGTGAAGCGCAACCGCGACGTAATGGGCGCCACCAATCCCAAGGACGCCGCCGAGGGCACGATCCGCAAGACCTACGCGGAATCGATCGAGGCCAATTCGGTCCACGGCTCCGACAGCGACGAAAACGCCGCCATCGAAATCGCCTTCTTCTTCAAGCCGGAAGAGATCGTGGGCTGAACGGGCGATCACGCCGATTTTCAGGGAGCCGCCGGAGCGATCCGGCGGCTCTTTTCATTGCGCCCGGAGCCGGGCAGGTCTATTCTGGTCGGCAGAGGAGATCCACGATGCAAGGCATGGGCGCCACGGACGAAGCCTGTCCGTTCGAGTTCAATTTTGATCCGGCGACCTTCAAGGTGGGTGACACCGTGAGCTACCGGGTGACCGGAAGCCTCGATGGCTTCCCCTTCGTCGGTACCCTTGCGGAAGTCCACGCCGATTACGTGATGATCGCCCCGGGCGATCCCTCCGCAACGCAGGAGCGCTATCGCGGCACTCGCGAAAGTCGGCCCTTGGTCAGCGAAAGCGAAATCTAGATCGGCTTTTCGGTTGCGCCGCTGACCAGCGCCGCCAGGCAGCGCGGATAGAGCTGGTGCTCGGCGATGAGCACGCGGGCGGCGAGGCTCTCGGCCGTGTCGCCGGGCATGATCGCCACGGGCGTCTGGCCCAGCATCGGACCCTCATCCAGGTCATTGGTCACCAGGTGAACGGTGCAGCCGCCGTGGCTGTCTCCCGCATCGAGCGCGCGCTGGTGGGTCTGCAGGCCGGGATACTTCGGCAGAAGTGACGGGTGGATGTTGACCATCCGGCCTTCCCACGCGGCGACGAACTCGGGTGTGAGGATCCGCATGTAGCCGGCGAGCGCCACGAACCGCGCGCCGCTGGAGCGGATCGCGGCGTCCATAGCCATGTCGTGGTCGGTACGGGCCATGCCCTTGTGGCTGAGCGCAAAGGTCGGCAGGCCCTCGGCCTCGGCCAGCCGCAACCCCTTGGCCTCGGGGTTGTTCGCCGCGACGAGGACCAGCTCATAGGGGCAATCTGCCGCGCGGCTGGCATAGAGCATGGCGGCCATATTCGTGCCGGTGCCGGAGATCAGCACCGCAACCCCGGCCCGCGGAGCGGCCGGATCAGCCAAGGTGGAGCGCTTCCCACCCTTCGCGCGCCGACCACACTTCGGCGGCGCCGAACACGGTGCAGCCGCGCTCGCCCTGCTCGATAGCGCCAATCACGTGGGCGGTCTCGCCGGCGGCGGCAAGGTCGGCCAGCAGGGCGGGCACTCCATCTGCCGGAACCGCTAGCACCATGCCCAGGCCGCAATTGAAGGTGCGCGCCATTTCCTCGGGTTCGATGTTGCCCTGCGCCTGGAGGAACGCCATCAGCCGCGGTTGCTCCCAGGCCCCCGCGTCGATCCGCGCATGGAGATGACTGGGGAGGACCCGGGGCACGTTCTCCAGCAGTCCGCCGCCGGTGATGTGGGCCAGGGCATGGATCCGGTTCTGCCGGATCAGCGGGAGCAGGCTCTTCACGTAGATCCGCGTCGGCTCGATCAGGTGATCGATCAGCAGGCGATCCTGGTCGAACAGGGCAGGGCGGTCCAGCTTCCAGCCCTTGTCGGCCGCGAGCCGCCGCACCAGCGAGTAGCCGTTGGAATGAACGCCCGAGGAAGCCAGCCCGATCAGCACGTCACCGGCCGCCACGCGCTCGCCGGTCAGCTGCTCGCCGCGCTCCACCGCGCCCACGCAGAAGCCGGCGAGATCATAATCCCCCGGGGCGTACATCCCGGGCATTTCCGCCGTTTCGCCGCCGATCAGCGCGCAACCGGCGAGCTTGCAGCCATCGGCAATGCCGGCGACCACGCGCTCGGCCACACCGTTGTCGAGCTTGCCGGTGGCAAAGTAGTCGAGGAACAGCAGCGGCTCGGCCCCCTGGACGATCAGGTCGTTGACGCACATGGCGACGAGATCGATCCCGATCGCATCGTGCCGGTCATGATCGATGGCGAGCTTGACCTTGGTCCCGACACCGTCATTGCCCGCA
>DASTGC010000068.1:0-3270 GCA_035719485.1 Novosphingobium sp. | reverse complement strand
CCATCGTTCCGTGAAAAAGGCGTTTGCCGCTCTTCGGTCAGTCAGCTCCCAGGATCATGGTGCCGTTCGAGCAGAACCAGCCGCCCGTGCCGCTGACGCAGGCCAGCCGGGCATCGACGACCTGCCGGTCGCCGCACTCGCCGCGCAGCTGACGCGCCGCCTCGACCAGGAGAAACAGCCCGCGCATGCCCGGATGGCAGGCCGAAAGGCCGCCCCCGTCGGTGTTCGTCGGCAGGCTCCCGCCGACGCGCAGCTTGCCATCGGCAACGAACGGGCCGCCTTCGCCCTTGGCGCAAAAGCCCAGGTCTTCGAGGGTGATGAGCTCCATGTAGGTGAAGGCGTCATAGATCTGCGCGACGTCGATCTCGTCTGGCCTGATCCCGGCCTGCGCGAAGGCGACCGGCCCGGCCATGGCGGCCGGCGAAGTGGTGAAATCGTCCCACTGGCTCATCGAGACGTGTGACCCCGCCTCCGCGCTCCCGAGCACCCAGACCGGCTTGCACGCCAGGTCCCGCACCCGGTCCTCGGCCACCATGATTACCGCGGCCCCGCCGTCCGAACGGATGCAGCACTGCAGCTTGGTGAAGGGGTCGGCGATCATCGGCCCGCCGAGCACGTCGTCGATGGTGATGGGATCGCGATAGGCGGCAAAGGGGGTGAGGCCGGCATTGTAGCGGGCCGACACGGCGATTTCCGCCATCTGCTCCAGCGTCGTGCCGAATTCGTACATGTGGCGGCGCGCCGCCATGGCATATTTGGAAATGAGCGAGTGACCGAACGGCGCCTCGAACTGGCTGGGGCCGCGGGTGCCCCAGTTTAGCGAAGCGGTGCGCAGCTTCTTTTTGAGGTCGGTGCGCGCGGTCGAACCGTAGGCCAGCAGGACCACGTCGGCGCGCCCATTGGCGATGGCGTCGGCCGCATGGGCCGCCATGACTTCCCAGGTGGCGCCGCCGACACCGGTGGAGTCCATCCAGCGTGGACGGATGCCCATGTATTCGGCAACGTCGATGGGCTGGAGCGCGCCCAGGCCCGCCGAGGCCACGCCGTCGATATCCGACGGATCGAGGCCCGACTGGAGCAGCGCCTGGCGAGCGGCCTGGGCATGCAGCGCATAGGGAGTCGCCTCCGGAGCACCAGGCAGGCCCGATAGTCCCACCCCTGCAATCGCTACGCGCCGCGCCATCACCCACTCCTCGGTTAATCAGCTTCGAAACGCTTGATAGGCAAGTCGTCGCCGGCTGACTGTAACCGTCGGGGGGACTCGTTCCTCCCCGGTCCTGCCCATACGGATTTCAGGGTCTGGACAGCCGTTTTTGCTGGCCGATCAACAGGAGAGATGCGGGGTGAACGATAGCAGTGCCGATATGGTGCTCATGGACATCGCCGGTGGAGTCATGCGGCTTACGCTCAACCGCGCGGACCGGGCGAATGCGATCGCACCGGAAGGCCGGGACCGCATCATCGCGCTGCTGCGCCAGGCCGATGCCGACCCCGAAATTCGCGCCGTCCTGATCGGGTCGACCGGCAAGCATTTCTGCTCGGGCGCAGACGTCAGCCGGATGGCGTCTTCGATGGCGGAAAAGCGGGTTGTCGGCAGCACCATGCGCACGATGCTGTGGGGCGCCCAGGCCCTCGTCACGGCCGTGCTGGATTGCGGCAAGCCGGTGGTGGCCGCAGTGCAGGGTCCCGCTGCGGGCCTCGGCGCCACCCTCGCGCTGGCCTGCGACCTCATCGTGGCTTCGGACGCGGCCTGGTTCTCGTTTCCCTTTACCATGCGCGGCCTCTCGATGGATGCTGGCAGCGCCTACCTCCTGCCGCGCCGGGTCGGGCTGCAGAAGGCCAAGGAACTCGCGTTCTTCGGCGATCGCCTCACGGCCGCCGATGCGCTGGAGTTGGGCATGGTCAACCGGGTCTGCTCCCCCGACGCGTTCGATGCGTCGGTCGAGGAGGTGGTCGGCCGGCTGGCAAAGGGCGCCACAACCGCCATTTCATTGTCCAAGCGGTTGCTCAACGCATCGCTGGATTCCGATCGCCAGGGCGCTTTCCTTGCGGAAGCGATGTCCCAGGAAATCAATTCGAAGACTGACGACGTGCGCGAGGGCATCACCGCCTTCGCCGAGAAGCGCGACGTCGCCTACAGGGGGTATTGATGGCCAGTGCCGCACCGCGTTCCGATCTGCCCACGATCGAAGACGAAACCCGCCCATTCTGGGATGCCCTGCGCGAGGGACGCCTGCTGATCGCGCGCTGCGATTCCTGCGGAGAGGTTCACTACTACCCGCGGCCGATGTGTCCATTCTGCTGGAGCGAGGACGTCTCGCTCGTGGAGGCCTCCGGCACCGGGACACTCTACACGTGGTCGACCGTCCACGTGAACGACCTGCCGCCGTTAAACACCATGGTGCCCTATGTCGCGGCCCAGGTTGATCTCAGCGAAGGCGTGCGGATGACAACCAGATTGGTCGATGTCGCGCCGGGGGATCTGGCGATCGGCATGGCCCTGGAAGTCGCGTTCGAAGCGATTTCCGATGACGTGACAATTCCGGTTTTCCGGCCAGTTGGGAGTTAAGACGGGTATGGCTAAGTTGCTCGAAGGCAAGGTCGCCCTCGTGACCGGAGCGGGTCACGGGATCGGTCGCGGCCATGCGCTGGAACTGGCGCGCCAGGGCGCCAAGGTGATCGTCAACGATCTGGGCGGCAGCGTCCACGGCGAGGGCCAGAGCCGCGACGCGGAAGTCGTGGTCGACATCATCAAGGCCCGCGGGGGGGAAGCCGTCGCCGATTTCGGCAATGTGGCCGATGAAGCCGCCGCCGATGCCATGGTGCGGCGCGGCGTCGAGGAGTGGGGCCGGATCGACATCGTCGTGAACAATGCCGGCATCGCGCGCGACAAGGCGATCTGGAACATGTCGGTCGAAGATTTCGACCTGGTGATGAACGTGCATCTGCGCGGGTCCTGGCTGACCAGCCGGTCGGCGGCACGGATCTGGCGCGATGCCGCCAAGTCGGGCGGCGGGCGCTATCCCGGCCGCATCATCAACACGACCTCGGGCGCCGGCTTGCTCGGCAATTTCGGGCAGACCAACTATGCCGCGGCCAAGGCTGCGATCGCCGGCCTGACGCTGACCCTCTCGCTGGAACTGGCTTCGATCGGGGCCACGGCCAACCTGATTTCGCCGGGCGGGCTCACCCGCATTTCCTCGACCCTCGGCATGGGGGCCCCCAAGGAGCCCGACGAGTTCGATCCCGAGGTGTTCGATCGCTACGATC
>DASTGC010000067.1:0-3847 GCA_035719485.1 Novosphingobium sp. | reverse complement strand
CGACGCCGAGCGGAAGTGGATGACCTTGGCCTCGGCGTCGAGGCGAAGCTCGACGTCGTCCACAAAGCGGAAGATCAGGCTCGTAAAGGTGGAACCGAAGCCATGATCACCACGGCCACCAGTCCGGCGATCAGGCCATATTCGATGGCCGTGGCTCCGCCCTTGTCCTGCGAGAGCCGAATGAGGAATGCGGTCATGTCACCTGTCCTTGCCGTGCCTGGCAAGTATCGGATGATTCGGTAAATTTTTCATGTAGTTACATTTACCGTGCAATCCCCGATGCGGCTGTCGTCCGGCCCCTGGTCGAGCGGATCACTCCCGCACCAGCACCGGCATCGCCAGCGGCGCGCAGGCCTCGCGCAGCCACTCCAGCACTGTCCCGTCCACCTGCGGGCCGACGATCTCCAGCACCCGTGCGTGGTAGGCATTCCACCAGGCAACCTCGCCCGGCTCGAGGATCGACGGGTTGAGCAGCGCCCGGTCGATCGGCACGTGGGTCAGCGTGTCGAAACCGAGGAACTCGCCTTCCGCCCTCTCGATCTCGCGCTCCTCCACCAGCAGCAGGTTTTCGATGCGGATGCCCCAGGCCCCGGCCTTGTAGTAGCCCGGCTCGTTTGAGAGGATCATGCCGGGCAGCAGCTCCTGCTCGGTCCCGCCCTGCCCTCCGGTGGCGCGGCTGATCCGCTGCGGCCCCTCGTGGACGGAGAGGAACGCACCCACGCCGTGACCGGTGCCGTGAGCATAGTCGATCCCGGCATGCCACAGGAACTGGCGCGCCAGGGTGTCGAGCTGGCTACCCAGCGTCCCCTTGGGGAACACCGCGCGCGACAGGGCAATGTTGCCCTTGAGCACGCGGGTAAACCGGTCGCGCTCCTCGGCCCCAGGCTCGCCCGGGCCGATCCACACCGTGCGGGTGATGTCGGTAGTGCCGTCGGGATACTGCCCGCCCGAATCGACGAGGTACATCGAGCCGGGCTCGAGCCGCCGGTTGGTCTGCTCGCTCACCCGGTAATGGACGACCGCCCCGTTCGGGCCCGCCCCGGAAATCGTGTCGAACGAAAGGTCGCGCAGGTCGCCGCTCGCCGCGCGGGCACGCTGGAGCCACTCGGCCGCGCCCAGTTCGTCGACGGTGCCCTTCGGCCCCTCCTGCGACAGCCAGTGCAGGAAATGCACCATGGCCGCCCCGTCGCGCGCCTGCGCCGCCCGGTGCCCGGCAATCTCTGCGGGGTTCTTGATCGCCTTCGGCAGGACAGTCGGATCCTGCACCTCGACCACCTCGGCCCCGCCGTCGACCAGCGCGGCGAACACCGCCATGACCGTACGGTCCGGATCGACCGCGACCTTCTGCCCCCCCAGCGCATCAAGCGCGGCGGGGAACTCATCACGCGCGTGGATCGCCACGGTATTGCCAAGGTGCGCCCGCAACTCCACGCTCACCTTCTCCGGGGCGATGAACAGCTCTGCCGAACCGTCGTCACGGGCGATCACGAAAGACAGCGCCACCGGCGTGCGGTCCACGTCCTGCCCCCGGATGTTCAGCAGCCATGCCACTGAATCGAGCGCCGTGATGACAGTCGCGGCGCAACCCCTGGCCTTGAGCCATTCCGCCACGGCGCTACGCTTGTCCGCGCTGGACTGCCCGGCCAGTTCTTCCGGATGGACCAGCGCCGCTGCGGCGGAAGGCGCGGGCCGGTCCTGCCACACGGCATCCACCGGATTGCCGTCAACCGGCACCAGTTCCGCGCCCTTCTCCGCCAGCGCCTTGCCCACGGCATCGGCCCAGCGCTTGCCGTGAAGCCAGGCATCGTAGCCCACCTTCATGCCTTCGCGGGCATGCTCGCCGAGCCACTTCGCCACCGAGGTCTGCGGGACGCTCTCATAGGAATAGAGCTGGCCGTCGACCTCGTCGCGGACCTGCAGGGTATAGCGCCCGTCCACGAAGATCGCAGCGCCCGGAAAACTTGAAGCGTCGCGCAGCACCACCGCCGTGCCGGCCGAACCGCCGAACCCCGTCAGCCAGGCCAGCCGCTGGGCATAGGCGCCGACATATTCGCTCATGTGCTCGTCCGAGATCGGCACCACGAAGCCGTCGAGCCCCCGAGCGGCAAGCTCCTTGCGCAGGGCATCGAGACGGGCTTCGGCAACGGACATCAGCATCGGTAAATTTCTCGCAAGGTTGCGGCTTGGGTCCGCCCAACATAGATGCGGCTGATGCCCGATAACACCCCCCCACAGTCACCCCCGGTCGCCGCGAAGAAACCGCACAGCTTCACCCATCACGGGATCACCGTAGGCGACGACTACGCCTGGCTGCGCGACCCGGGTTATCCCGAGGTCAAGGACCCCGAGATCCTCGCCCACCTCGAAGCCGAGAACGCCTGGTTCGAGGCGCGCATGGCCGAGCGCAAGCCGCTCGTCGACAGCCTGTTCACCGAGATGCGCGCCCGTATCAAGGAGGCGGACAAATCGGTTCCCCAGAAGGACGGAGACTGGCTTTACTGGATCGAATACGAGGAAGGCGCCGAATACAAGAAGTGGTGGCGCAGGCCCGTCGCGGGCGGGCCCGACGAGCTGATCCTCGACGAGGTCGCCCTCGCCGCAGGCCACGAATACTTCCGCCTCGGCGCGATCTCGGTCAGCAAGAACGGCAAGCTCCTCGCATGGTCGGTCGACGACAACGGCTCGGAACGCTTCACCGCCCGGATCAAGGTGCTGGCAACCGGCGAGGTCCTGCCCGACGTGATCGAGGGCACGCTCTCGGGCCTCGTCTGGTGCGCCGATGACAAGGCGCTGGTCTATTCCCTCGCCAACGAACAGTGGCGCACCGACAATGCCCGGCTCCACTGGCTCGGCCAGCCGGTCAGCGAAGATGTCGAACTCTACCACGAGGATGACGAGGGCTTCCGCGTCAGCTCGGGCCTGTCGGCCAACGAGGAATGGCTGGTCGTCTCCACCAGCGATCACGAGACCAGCGAAGTCCGCCTGATCCCCGCCGCCGATCCGCTCAGCCCGCCGATGCTGGTGAAGGAACGCCAGCCGGGCGTCGAATACGATGTGGATGTACGGGCTGAGACCCTGTTCATCCATGCCAACGACACCCACGAGAACTTCCGCCTCGCCACGGCCCCGCTCAGCGCACCGGGCGAATGGACCACCCTGATCGAAGGCACCGACGCCTTCTACCTGACCGGCTTCGAACTGTTCAGGGACTTCTACGTTGTCGAAGGCCGCCGCGCCGGCCTCGATCAGATCGAACTGCGCTGGTACGATGACCCCGCGCGGGTCGAGCCCATCCTCTTCCCCGAAGCCAGCTACGACGCCGGCCTCGGCGACAATCCCGAATGGGACACCCAGATCCTGCGCCTCGGCTACGAATCGATGGTCAGCCCGGCCACGGTCTATGATTACCACGTCGCCGAGCGCCGCCTCGAAGTCCGCAAGGTCCAGGAAATCCCCTCGGGCTACGACGCCTCGCTCTACCTCACTGAGCGCCTCCAAATCTCGGCCCGCGACGGCAGCACGCTGATCCCGGTAAGCATCGTCTCCCGCAAGGACCGTGCGCCCGGCGGCCCCCTGCACCTCTACGGCTACGGCGCCTACGGCATCGCCATCGCCCCGGGCTTCTCCACCACCCGCCTCTCCCTCGTCGACCGCGGCTTCGCCTATGCCATCGCCCACATCCGCGGCGGCGACGATCTCGGCCGCGCCTGGTACAAGGCGGGCAAGCTCGAACGCCGGACCAACACCTTCCACGAGTTCGTCGACGTCGCTCGCGCGCTGGCCGATCGCGGCTACACCGCGCCCGGCAAGATCAGCATTTCCGGCGGCTCGGCCGGCGGCGAGCTGA
>DASTGC010000066.1:0-2980 GCA_035719485.1 Novosphingobium sp. | reverse complement strand
CGAAGTTCGTGCCGCCGGCCGCAGCACGGCTGCCTTCTCCCCCGAACTCGCCGCCCACGAGCGCCGGCTCAAGGCTTTTCTCTACGAGCGGCTCTATCTCCATCCCGACCAGCTGGCCACGGCGCAACGGGCGGGCGAGGTCGTTGCCACGCTGTTCGGCGCCTTCAGCGCGGAGCCCGAGCTGATGGGGCCGGGCTGGGCCGAGCGTCTGAGGGAGGCCGAGCCCGGCCGAAGCCGCCATATCGCCGACTACCTCGCCGGGATGACCGACCGTTTCGCCATTGCCGCCTATGCGCGGATTACCGGGACAACTCCCGAAGGGCTCAGCAATGTCTGAGCGGGTCCGCATCTGCCTGGTAGGAGCCAGTGGCCTGGTCGGCTCGGCACTGATCCGCGCCTGCGTTGGCCGTGACGACGTGCGCCTGGTCGCCGTGGCGCGGCGGGAGCTTGACCTTCCTCCCGGCTCACGGATGGAGGTATTGCTCGCCGATCCCGCAAACTGGGGCGATGCCATCGCAGCGGCGCGACCGCAGGTGCTGGTTTCGGCGCTGGGAACCACCTGGGCTAAAGCGGGCAGGGACGAGGCGGCTTTCCGGGCAGTCGATCAGGAGCTCGTGGTCGCCTGCGGCCGATGGGGCGTAGAGGCGGGAGCTCGGGGGATGATCGCAATCAGTTCGGTTGGCGCCGATCCCCATGCGCGTGCGCTCTACCTCAAGGTCAAGGGTGAGGTCGAACAGACGCTCGCCAAGCTGGGTTTTGGAAGGCTCGATATCGTCCGGCCTGGCCTGCTGCGCGGACAACGCGCGGAGCACCGGGTGTTGGAGGGCATGGGCCAGTTGGTCGCGCCGTTGGTCGATCTCATGCTGGGCGGCAATTTCGCGCGTTACCGCTCGATCCGTGCGGATACCCTCGCCGAGGCGATCCTTGCCCTGGCCCATGAGAAGGCGCGCGGCCGCTTCGTTCACGAATGGCCCTCGTTAGACCGCGCGATCAAGCGCCGTGCCTTCCAGGCGTCGATCCGTCAGCCGCTGGCTGTGGAATAGTCTGTCTGCGGGCATCCGCCTGCGTTGACTTGGCCGCTGGTAGCGCCCAGCACGATGGACGACGCTGACCGCGCGGGAGAGTCCGTTGCGATAGGCCTGCCCTTCCATTCGGGGCGGGGAGATCGCCACGGCGCCGAAGGAGCAACCGCCCCGGAATCTCTCAGGCACCAGGGACCGCGTGGGGTCAATAGCGTCGCTCTGGAAAGTGTTCCTTTCGCTTGGAAGGGGCCGCCGAAGGGGTAACCCGGTTCTCGCACCGCCGCAGCGGGGGAACGGGGGAAAGCTCTCAGGCTTCCGTGACAGAGGGGGCACGTGAACCGTGTGCCAATTCTGTGCGGAGTGCCGCCGTGCCTGCTGACGATGCCTCGATCGAGGCCAATGACAATTTTGACGATCTCCCGCTCGAGCCGGAAGTCCTGCCGCTCGATGCCTGGCACCGCGCGCGGGGCGCGCGGATGGTGGAGTTCGCCGGCTACTGGATGCCGGTCCAGTACGAGGGGATCATCGCCGAACACCTGTGGACGCGCGAGCACGCCGGCCTGTTCGACGTTTCGCACATGGGCCAGCTGGTCGTCAGCGGGGAAGGGGCCGCAGCGGCGCTGGAAGCCTTGCTCCCGGGCGACATTTCGGCGCTGAAGCCCGGTCGTCAGCGTTATTCGCTGTTGCTGGGCGAGACCGGCGGCATTCTCGACGACCTGATGGTGACCAACCGCGGCGACCATTACTATCTGGTGGTCAACGGCGCGACCAAGTGGGACGATATCGCACACCTGCGCGAACACCTGCCCGACGAGATCACCCTCAATTATCTCGAGCATGGCCTGCTGGCGCTGCAGGGACCCGAAGCAGCGGCTGCTCTGAACGCGCTGAACCTCCGCCCGGCCTTCGACGGCATGGCAGTCGTGACCGAGTTGAAATTCATGGAGGCAGCGGCCTATCAATGGGGTGAGGTCCCACTGGGCGTCAGCCGCTCTGGCTATACGGGCGAAGACGGCTACGAAATCTCGGTGCGCGCCGAAGATTCCGCTGCCCTGGTGGATGCACTCTGCGCTCAGCCGCAGGTCAAGCCGATCGGCCTTGGCGCGCGCGACAGCTTGCGGCTCGAGGCCGGACTGCCGCTCTATGGTCATGATCTTTCGCCGGAAACCGATCCTGTCAGCGCCGGCCTCGGCTTCGCCATCAGCAAGCGCCGCCGCGCCGACGGCGGGTTCATGGGATCCGGGGCGGTGCTCGCCGCACTGGCGAATGGTACGCCAACTACGCGGGTTGGCCTTGCCCTCGAAGGGCGGCAGTCCGCGCGGGAAGGCGCCGAAGTTTATGCTGGTGGTCAGAAGGTTGGCCGCATTACCTCCGGTGGCTTCTCGCCAAGCCTGAATCATCCGATTGCAATGGCCTATGTCGCTGCGGACCATGCTGCCGAAGGCACTTCGCTGACCATCGACGTGCGCGGCAAGCGCCTACCCGCGACGATCGTGCCGATGCCCTTCGTCCCCTACCGCTATCACCGCTGAGGAGATCCACCATGACCACATATTACACGAAGGACCACGAGTGGATTGCCGTTGAAGGCGACACCGGCACGGTTGGCATCACCGACTATGCGCAGGGCCAGTTGGGCGACATCACCTTTGTCGAACTGCCCGAGGTCGGCAGCGCGGTGAAGCAGGGCGACGCGCCCTGCGTGGTCGACAGCGTCAAGGCGGCGTCCGACGTCTATACCCCTGTTTCAGGCGAAGTTTCCGATGTGAACGAGGCGCTTGGCGATGCGCCGGAGCTGGTCAACACCGAGGCCGAGAGCGGCGGTTGGCTGTTCCGCGTGACCCTGTCCGACGCCGGCCAACTGGGGGCGCTGATGGATCGCGCGGCCTATGACGAATACGTGAAGGGGCTCTGATTCCATGCGCTATCTGCCGCTTACCCCGGCCGAGCGCGCGGAC
>DASTGC010000065.1:0-2157 GCA_035719485.1 Novosphingobium sp. | reverse complement strand
CACTGCGCGAAGGCCGGGTGCGGCAGGCGAACGGCTGGTCATGCCCCTGCTTGTGCCAGACCGCGGGCCTGTAGGACAGTCCTGTTCAGCCCTCCAGCAGGCGGCGGGTGGCCAGCTCGACATCGGCTTCGCGCATCAGGCTTTCGCCGACGAGGAAGCAGCGCACGCCGGCGCGTTCGAGGCGGAGGAGGTCGGCGTGGGTGTTGATGCCGCTCTCGCCGACCAGCAGGGCGCCTTCGGGGGCGAGGGGGGCGAGTTCTTCCGTTATCGCAAGATCGGTGACGAAGTGCTTGAGATCGCGGTTGTTCATGCCGATGAGGCGCGACTTGAGCTGGGCCGCGCGGGCCATTTCTTCGGCGTTGTGGACCTCGACCAGAACGTCCATGCCGCGCTCCATGGCGGCGGCCTCGATTTCCTGCATCTGCTGGTCGGACAGGGCGGCGACGATGATCAGGATGGCGTCGGCCCCGATGGCGCGGGCTTCGGCACACTGCCAGGGATCGACCATGAAATCCTTGCGGATGACCGGCAGGTCGCAGGCGGCGCGGGCGGCGATGAGATAGTCCTCATGGCCCTGGAAATAGGGCGCGTCGGTCAGGACCGAGAGGCAGGTGGCGCCGCCGGCCTGGTAGGCGCGGGCGTGGGCTGGCGGATCAAAAACTTTTCGGATCAAACCTTTGGATGGAGAAGCTTTCTT
Organism: Novosphingobium sp.; assembly: GCA_035719485.1. Taxonomy (GTDB): domain Bacteria; phylum Pseudomonadota; class Alphaproteobacteria; order Sphingomonadales; family Sphingomonadaceae; genus Novosphingobium. Next base: position 1,460 of record DASTGC010000065.1, on the reverse strand, counting down.
GATTTCTGCGATCAGGCCGTAACCGATTGCGGCGGCTTTGCGCAGGGCGGCCTCGAAGCCGCGCGGGGCGGACTGCTGCGCGGCCTGGGCGTCGAGCTCGGCCAGCGAGCGCAGGGGCTTGCGGCGGGCGACTTCGGCGGCGGTTGTGGTGCAGATTTCGGCGAGTTTGTCGGTCATCTGGAATCTGGTGCCTTGCGCGGCGTGTCTCGACTTCGCTCGACACGACGGAGGTGGGAAAGCTTACTTGAGGGCGGCGATCCAGCAATTCAGGAGCGCGTTGGCAAGCCCCTTGTCGAGGGCTTCGGCGGCTTCCTCGACGCCGCTGTGCCAGTCGTCAGCTTCGCCGGCGACCATCAGGGCGGCGGCGGCGTTGAAGAGGACGGCCTCGCGGTAGGGGCCTTCCTCGCCCAGAAGGAGACGGCGCAGGGCGGCGGCGTTGTGAGCGGGATCGCCACCTCGGATGGCTTCGACCGGGGCCTGCATCAGGCCTGCATCCCCGCTGGAAACGCGGAGCATCAGGACATCGCCGGAGATCACCTCGGCCAGCTCGTTACCGCCGGCGAGGCTGAGCTCGTCGAGCCCCTCGTCGCCAGAGACGACGTAGCTCTTGTCGGTGCCGAGACGGCTGAGCGCCTCGGCGTAGATCGGCACATAGGCCGGACGGGCAATGCCAACGAGCTGGCGGCGGACTTTGGCCGGGTTGGCGAGGGGGCCGAGCAGGTTGAACACCGTGCGACGGCCGATCGCCCGGCGGATCGGCATGATCCGGCCCATTGCCGGGTGGTGGAGGCCAGCGTGGAGGAAGCAAATGCCGAGATCGGCCAGGGTTGCCTCGGCGCGTTCGGGGGCGCGGGCGAGATCGAGGCCGAGGGCCTCGTAGGTGTCGGCGGTGCCGGCCTTGGAACTGGCAGCGCGGTTGCCGTGCTTAGCGACGGGGACACCGCAGGCCGCGACCACGATGGCGACGGCGGTGGAGACGTTAAGGGTGTGGTGCCCGTCGCCCCCGGTGCCGCAGACGTCGATGGCGTTGGCCGGGGCCGTGATCGGGATCATCCGGGCGCGCATGGCGCGGGCGGCGCCGGTGATCTCGCTGGCGGTCTCACCCCGGTCGGACAGGTCGACGAGGAAGCGGGCGATGTCCTCGTCCGCCAGCGCGCCGTCGAGCATCTGGCCGAACAGGTGCTCGGCCTCATCCTCGGCGAAGGGGTGGGTGGTGATCGGGGGCAGGCCGCTCATGCCAGGATCTGATCAGGCACTTCGACGGGGTTGAGACGGCACATCCTGAGGAAGTTCGCTAGCAGGGCGTGGCCGTGCTGGGTGGCGATCGATTCGGGGTGGAACTGGACGCCGTGGATCGGCAGGCTGACATGGCGGAAGCCCATGACGTGGCCATCATCGCTGCGGGCGTTGACGGCGAGGACGTCGGGCACCGGGTCGACGACCAGCGAGTGGTAGCGGGT
>DASTGC010000064.1:0-9079 GCA_035719485.1 Novosphingobium sp. | reverse complement strand
CCGATGTTCGAGGAGGCCGAACTCCAGCTCCTGTGGATGCCGGAGGTGGCCCACGGCGTGAAGCTCGCCTTCGGTGCAAGGCACGATCTGCGGCCGGGCGCCAACCTGACCCACGCCGTGGCCGGTGTCGAAGCGCAACTGGCCCCGTGGCTGGCGGGCGAGCACTATGTCTTCCTGTCGCAGCATGGCGATCTCACCGGCAGCGGCAAGCTGGTCGCCCGCTGGACCCTGGTGCCGGGCCTCGCCCTCGAACCGCGTGCGCAGCTTGACTGGGCGGCGCGCGCCGTGCCGCGCGAAGGCCTTGCCGCGGGCGTCACCGGGCTCGAGCTCTCGGCCCGCCTGCGCCAGTCGCTCACGTCCCGGCTGGACGTCTATGCCGGCGTGATCCATGAACGCTCCCTCGGCGGGACCGCGGCCATGGCCGAGGCAGGGGGCAGCCCGGCCCATGTGACCCGGGCTGTAATCGGGGCCGGGTTCTCGCTGTAGGCGCGGTCGCCTAGGCCAGCCAGTGCCGCGCCAGCGAAACGTGCAGGCGGATGCCGGTTTCCATCACCCCGTCGTTGAAGTCGTAGTGCGGGTTGTGCAGCGGCACGGCATTTTCGCCGCGACCCTGGCCAAGCCAGATATAGGCCCCCGGCCGGTGCTGGAGCATGAAGGAGAAGTCCTCAGAGGTTGCCGCGGGCTCGGGCGCGAGGCTCGCCTCGGCAACTGTCGCGGCCACGGCCAGGGCATCGGCGGCGGCGGCGGGATCGTTGATCGTGGCCGGATAGTAGCGGTCATAATCAAGCCGGGCCTCGACCTCGAATCCGGCGGCGATTCCGGCGACGATCTGCTCCATGCGCTGGATGATCCGGTCCTGCACCGCCGGCTCGAAGGTGCGCACCGTGCCCGCCACCACGGCCTCGGCGGGGATCACGTTGTGGGCGTGGCCGCCGTGCATTTCGGTGACCGAGAGCACGGCCGCGGCTGCCGCGGGGACGGCCCGCGCTACGATCGTATTGAGCTGCTGCACCAGGCTGGCTGCTGCCAGCAGGGCATCGGGCGTATCCTGCGGGATCGCCGCATGGCCGCCGCGCCCGGTCAGGATGATGCGGAACTTGTCGGCCGCGCCCATGATTGGCCCCGGTCGGGTCTGGATCGTCCCGGCGGGGAGCGCAGGCCAGTTGTGCAGGGCGTAGACGCGGTCGCACGGGAAGCGGTCGAACAGCCCGTCCTCGATCATCGCCCTGGCGCCGCCCTCGCCCTCCTCCGCCGGCTGGAAGATGAAGTTGACCGTGCCGGAGAACTGCGGGTCCTGGGTCAGCACCCGGGCCGCACCAAGCAGCATGGCAATGTGGCCATCGTGCCCACAGCCGTGGAAGGCACCGGGATGCTTGCTGGCATAGGGCAGGTTAGTCTGCTCGTCGAACGGCAGGGCGTCCATGTCGGCGCGCAGACCAAGTGAGCGCGTGCCCTCGCCCACCCGGAGCACGCCAACCACGCCTGTGCCGCCGATACCCTCGTGCACCTCAAGTCCGATGCCGCGCAGCGCTTCGGCGATGCGGGCCGCCGTGCGGTGCTCCCTGAAGCCAAGTTCCGGATGGGCATGGATGTCGTGCCGGAAAGCGATGAGATCGTCGAGGTCGGTCATGGCTGCATTCCTAGGGCCGGACACCAGCTGCGTCACCCTGAACTTGTGTCAGGATGACGGGAACGAGGACAGGTGAGGCGCTCAGTGCTGCTCGCCGAACAGGTTCTGGATCGGGAAGTGATGTTTGATGAAGGGGCTCTTGATCACGACGTAGCTGAAGTACTTCTCGATGCCGTAGTCGCTCTCGAGCATGCCTTCGATGATCGACTGGTAATGAGCGACGCCTCTCGCCACAAATTTCAGCAGGTAATCGTAGCCGCCGGAGACCAGGTGGCATTCGACGATCTCGTCGAGCTTGGCGATACGCGCCTCGAAGCGCGAGAAGTCGCCCCGGCGATGTTCCGAGAGGGTTATCTCGGTGAAGACGGTGAGGAATTCGCCGAGTTTGTTGAGATTGATGTGGGCGCCGTAGCCGGTGATGTAGCCGGCCTGTTCGAGCCGCTTGACCCGGGTTAGGCAGGGGCTGGGCGAAAGGCCCACCGCGTCGGCCAGTTCGACATTCGTGATGCGGCCGGATTGCTGGAGCTTGGCGAGGATCTTGAGATCGATCCGGTCGAGCTTGGGTGCAGGCAGCATCGGCGGTCCCCCTGTGGCGGCTCAGCTCATCGCCGCGCGAACGTCGCTCTGTGCCAGCAGCTGGTCGAGCGAGCGTTCAACGCGTCCGAAGATCTGGTCCATCTCGCTGTCAGAACAGCACAATGCCGGAGCAAAGCCAATCACCGCATTGGGGAAGCAGCGCAGGATCACCCCGTTATCCCACGTCAGCTTGCCCAGCCGGCCGCCGATGTCGAGCTCTGTTCCGAAGGCGCTCTTCGCCGTCTTGTCGCTGACCAGCTCGATCGCGCCGACCATGCCCCGGGCGCGGACATCGCCGACCAGCGGGTGCGCCTTGATCGCCTGCATGCGTTCAGCCATGCGCTGGCCGGCGCGCAGGCCGTTCTCGAGAATGCCGCCCTCGCGATAGAGCCGCAGGACTTCAAGCGCGACAGCGGCGCTGACCGGGTGGCCGGAATAGGTGAAGCCGTGGCCGACGACGAGCGGGCTGGCGTCGGCGATGGCCTGGTAGACGTGATCGGCCATGAACAGCGCGCCCATCGGCGCGTAGCCGGCGGTGAGCCCCTTGGCGACGGTCATGAAATCGGGCGAAACGCCTTCGGCCTCGCAGGCGAACAGCGGGCCGGTACGGCCGAAGCCGGTGATGACCTCGTCGACGAGCATCAGGATCCCGAGCCGCGTGCAGGCCTCGCGCAGGGCTTTGAGCCAGCCCTGGGGCGGCACGATCACGCCGCCGGAGCCCTGGACCGGCTCGCAGCAGAACGCCGCGACGTTTTCCGCACCCAGCTCGGCGACCTTGGCCTCCAGGGCGGCGACGGTCGAGGCGATAACCGCTGCGTCGTCATGGCCCTGCGGGTGGCGGTAGGGATAGGGCGAGGCGATATAGTGCTGCCAGGCGCGCGGCAGGTCGAAGCCGCGGTGGAAATTGGGGAGCGCGGTCAGCCCCGCACCGTTCGAGCTGGAGCCGTGGTAGCCCCATTCGAGCGAGATGAACTGTTTCTTCGTCGGCTTGCCGATGGCGTTGTAGTAATGGACGATGTAGCGGATCGCGCTGTCGACCGCGTCCGATCCGCCGAGCGTGAAGTAGACATGGTCCAGCCCCGGCGGGGTCAGCGCCGTGAGTTCGCCGGCGAGGCGGATGGTGGGTTCGCTGGAAAAGTCGAAGTAGCCGGTGGCGTAGGGAAGCTTGCGCATCTGCGCCGCGGCCGCTTCCACCACGCTTTCATGGCCATAGCCGATGTTCACGCACCACAGGCCGGCAAAGCCGTCGAGGATCTCGCGCCCGGTGGTGTCCTTGACCCACATGCCCTTGCCCTCGGTAAGGATGCGGGCGCCGGCCTGTTCGTGGCCCCTGAACGAGGTGACCGGGTGGATCAGGTGATCGCGGTCGATCTCCAGTAGCGAGCGATTGGCGCCGGCGGCAAAGGGATCGGGCTGGGCGTTGGCAAGGCTTGGCATGGGAGGAACCCTACCCCGACGGCCCGCCGGGAAAAGCCGAAACTGCCCGCTGCGAAGGTTTGGCCTGCGCGTTTTTGCGGAAGTGCGCGGAATTTTATGCCGAGGGGCTGACGGTCAGCCGAGTTCCGCCGCGATCGCCTTGCCGCATTCCTCCGTGTTGGCCGAACCCTTGAGGTCGCCAGTTCGGCCGGTTGGCGTGGCGAGCACGGTCTCGACGGCCTTGACGATTGCCCCAGCCGCCTCGGTCTCGCCGAGATGGTCAAGCATCATCGCTGCCGACCAGATCTGACCGACCGGATTGGCGATGCCCATGCCGGCAATGTCCGGCGCAGATCCATGGACTGGCTCGAACAGGGAGGGGTGAGTGCGGTCCGGATTGATGTTGCCCGAGGGCGCAATGCCGATCGTGCCGGTGCAGGCCGGCCCGAGGTCGGACAAGATGTCGCCGAACAGGTTGGAGGCGACCACCACGTCGAAACGCTGGGGGTTCATCACGAATTGCGCGGTGAGGATATCGATGTGGTACTTGTCGTGGCTGACCGTGGGATAGCTCTTTGCCATCTCGATGACCCGCTGGTCCCAGAACGGCATGGTGATGGCGATGCCGTTGCTCTTGGTCGCGCTGGTCAGGTGGCGGCGAGGCCGCGTCTGGGCGAGCTCGAAGGCGTAGCGCAACACGCGGTCGACCCCGAACCGGGTCATCACCGTCTCCTGGATGACGACTTCGCGGTCGGTCCCCGCGAACATGTGCCCGCCTACCGCGGAATATTCGCCCTCGGTGTTCTCGCGCACCACCCAGAAGTCGATGTCACCCGGCTCGCGCCCGGCGAGCGGACAGGGCACGCCCGGCATCAGCCGGACGGGGCGCAGGTTGACGTATTGGTCGTATTCCCGCCGGAACTGGAGGAGGGATTGCCACAAGGAGATGTGATCGGGCACCGTCTCGGGCCAGCCGACCGCGCCGAACAGGATCGCATCGGGCCGACCGATCCGCGCCTTCCAGTCATCCGGCATCATCTGCCCGTGCTGAGCATAGTAATCGCAGGAGGCGAAGTCGTGCCACTGCTGCTCAATCTCGAAGCCGAACCGCGCGGCCGCGGCTTCCAGCGCGCGGATGCCCTCGGGCATGACCTCCTTGCCGATGCCGTCGCCGGCAATCACGGCCACGGTATAGCGGCGGTTGGTGCTGCCCATCTGTCTTGTCCCCCGTGACTTAAATCTCGAGCCCGCCGATGTGGAAGGCCTTGGGTTCGAAATATTCCTCAAGCCCCTCTCGCCCGCCTTCGCGGCCGAGTCCCGATTGCTTGATCCCGCCGAACGGTGCCATTTCCAGTGACAGCGACCCGGTGTTGAGCGCCACCATCCCGGTCTCCAGACGCTCTGCCACGCGGAATGCGCGCGACAGATCGCGGGTGTAGAAGTAGGAGGCCAGGCCGTATTCGGTGTCGTTGGCCATGGTGAGCGCTTCGTCTTCGCTGTGGAAGCGGAACAGCGCGGCAAGCGGCCCGAAGGTTTCTTCGCGCGCCACCCTCATCCCCGGCTTGGCTCCGATCAGCAGGCGCGGGTGCAGGAAATTCCCGCCGGTCAGCCCGCTGCCCTCGGCCATCAGGCTTGCGCCGCCGGCGAGTGCGTCCTCGAAGTGGGCGGTCACCTTGTCCACGGCGGCCGGATTGATCAGCGGCCCCACGGTCGAGCCCGGCTCCATACCCGGCCCGGCGTTCAGCTCGCTGACCTTTTTCGCCAGCCGCGCCGCGAATTCGTCGTGCACGGCATCGGCGACGAGGATGCGGTTCGCGCAGACACAGGCCTGGCCGGTATTGCGGAACTTGCTCGCCATGGTCGCGGCAACGGCGAGGTCAAGGTCGGCATCCTCGAACACCAGCATCGGCGCATTGCCGCCCAGCTCCAGGCTGAGCTTCTTGATGGTCGCTGCGCTCTGCTGCATCAGCAGCGAGCCGACGCGGGTGGAACCGGTGAACGACAGCTTGCGCACCACCGGGCTGCGGGTGATCGCCGCGCCGATCTCGGTCGGATAGCCGGTGACGAGGTTGATCACGCCCTTGGGGAAGCCGGCGCGCTGCGCCAGTTCTACGAGGGCAATGGCGGTGAACGGGGTGAGTTCGCTCGGCTTGATCACCACGGGGCAACCGGCGACGAGCGCGGGGGCGCACTTGCGCGTGATCATCGCGGCCGGGAAGTTCCACGGGGTGATCGCGGCGGCAACGCCGATCGGCTGCATCATCACGATGATGCGCCGGTTGCGCTCCGGTGAGGCGACGGTGTGGCCCGTGACGCGCCGGCCCTCCTCCGCAAACCACTTCACGAAGCTTGCGGCATAGCGCATCTCCACCTGGGCCTCGGCCAGCGGCTTGCCCTGCTCGGCGGTCATGATCCGGGCGATGTCGTCGGAATGCTCAACCACCAGGGCATGCCAGCGTTCGACGATGGCGGAGCGCTCGTGCGCCGTGCGGGCCTTCCAGTCATCCCACGCCGCATCGGCCGCGGCTATGGCGGCTTCTGTTTCGCTCGTGCCGCAATCGGGCACCCGGCCAACAAGGGCGCCATCGGCGGGAGACTTGACCTCGATCCCCGCGCCGGGGACGACGGGCAGCCACTCCCCGCCGATCAGCGCGGCTTCGCGCAGGAGGGTGGGATCGGCCAGTGCGGGGCGGCCGGCTGCAGACAGACTTGCATTCATGATATTCATCCCAGTGCCTGCGCGGCGAGAGCCTGCACGCTTGCTTCGACCCCCGCGACCGGCGCGCGGCCGCGGACCATGGTGATCACCTGGCCAACCTTGGGCAGGCCGATCTCTTCGAGCCAGGGGGACAGGCCCGATGCCTCGGTCACGTCCAGCCGGCAGAACGAACCGGAGCTGGTCCCCAGCCAGTGCAGGATCAGGGCCTTGGCCCCTTTTTCATCGGGCGCCACGACCGGGCCGATTTCCCAGCCCCGGCCGAACCGGCGCTGCTGCGCGAAACCCTGGGGCAGATGGTCGCGGGTGAGAACCACGGTGGATCCGTCGGCGGCCAGTGCGTCGAACAGGGCCGAGCGGTCCATGCCCGCCGCGCGCGAATAGAGATCGGCCAGCATGTCGTCGGCCCCGCCGGTCGGCCGCACCCGTTCGCCCGGGCGCAGCTCGGCCAGCGGCATGGCACCGGCAACGGCCTGGTGCTGACAGACCGTGCCGATCTCCACGAACCCGAGCTTGCGGTAAAGTGGGAGTCCCACGTCGGTGGCATTCAGCACGATCGAACGCCCGTCGAGCCTGGCTATCATCTGCTCCATCAGGCGGCGGCCAAGGCCCCGCCCCTGCATCTTGTCGCTGACGATGACCATGCCGATCGTCGCGTAATCGGCGCCGAACCGCCAGCCCATCACCGACCCGACCACGTCCCCGTCGCACTCGGCCACCAGGCCTTCGCCCTGCGCGAGAAAGAAGGCCCAGTCCTCTTCCCGGTGGGGCCATTGCTGCTCGCGCGAAAGCTCGGTCGTGGCTTCGATGTCGGCGGGGGTCATCGGCCGCAACAGGATCGCCGCGGCGGCTTTGGTGGCCATTGTCATGGACTCCTCGGGCACGGCGGCCATCCTGTCTCGGACAGGCAGGCAGGCCTCCGTGGCAGCCATTCCTCTAGGCCCCGCCACTTGGCATGAGTTGCCGGTTTTCCAACAAATTTGGAACAATATCGCGGCGTCCGGAAGCCCAATCGGGACCAATGCCTTGTCGCCCGCGCTAGGTAAGCGACATGAGCAATCCCCCCCTTGCAGCTGCCCGCCAGGCCTTCGCTCCCGAGGCTGTGAGGCCTCCGGCGGCGGCCAATTTCATCGGCGGCCGCAGGGTCCTGGGCGAGGGGGCGAGCCATGCCGTGCTGCGCCCGTCGGATGGAGGGCTGCTCGCCCCCTTGCGGGCCGCCAGCCTGACCCAGCTCGACGAGGCGGTCGCCGGCGCGGCACGTGCGCAGAAGGAATCGGGCTGGAGCACGATGGAGCCGCGCGGCCGGATGAAGCTCCTGCGCCGCTGGGCCAACCTGATCGAGCAGGATGCGCCGGCGCTCGCCCCGCTCGAGGCCGCCGGCTCAAGCCGAACCCATGCCGAGGTGCTGGCATGGGACCTGCCCTATACCGCCGAATGCATCCGCTTCTTCGCCGAATTCGCCGACAAGCACGGCGGGGAGATCGGCGCGACCACGCCCGACAAGCTCGGCTTCACCCTCGTCGAACCCTACGGCGTGGTCGGCGCTATCGCGCCGTGGAACCTGCCGTTGGTCATGGCGGCGTGGAAGCTGGGCCCGGCAATGGCCGCTGGCAACGCCGTGGTCCTCAAGCCGAGTGAGCTGACCCCGTTCAGCGTAGTGCGGCTGGCCGAGCTGGCGATCGAAGCCGGTATCCCCGCAGGCCTGTTCAACGTGGTCCAGGGCGCCGGCCATGATATCGGCGATGCGCTGGTGCGTCACGAGGCCGTGGCCAAGGTCAGCTTCACCGGCTCCACCCGTACCGGCCGCGCGATCATGGCCGCCTGTGCTGAAACGGGCCCGAAGCCCTCCACTCTCGAGCTTGGCGGCAAGAGCCCGCAGATTGTCTTCGCCGACGCCGACCTTGCCCAGGCCAGCGCCCTCGTCGCGCGGGCAATCACCCTCAACTCCGGTCAGGTCTGCGTTGCCGGTTCCCGCCTGCTGGTCCACGAACGCGCCCGCGACCAGGTGGTGGAGCGCATCGTTGCGGCGTTCACGGCACTGCGCCACGGACCGACCTGGGGGGCGGACACCACCATCGGGCCGATTATCTCGGAAGGCCAGCTGGCCCAGATCGACGGCGTCGTCCAGCGTGCGAAGGCCGCCGGGGCCGAGGCCGTGACCGGCGGCAACCGGGCCACGGCCCCGCAGTCCGGCTCATACTATGAGCCGACCCTGCTGGCGGATATAGCCCCGGATGCCGAGGCCGTGCAGGGGGAAATCTTCGGCCCGGTCCTGACCGTGCAGACCTTCGCCGAGGATGAGGAAGCCTTCGCCATGGCCAATGCCACCCGCTACGGCCTTGCCGCGGGGGTCCACACCAGGGACCTTTCCCGCGCCCTGCGCGCGGTACGGCGGCTTGAAGCTGGCACGGTCTGGGTCAACCGCTATGGCCGCTCGGATGATTTCATCCTCCCGACCGGAGGCTTCCGGCAGAGCGGCGTCGGCAAGGACCTCGGCCGCGAGGCTTATCTGGCAGCGTGCAAGGTCAAGACGGCGCTGATCCAGCTCTAGGTCGTAAACTCATAAACGGCACCATCGAGGCGCCAAAATGGCGAACAGATCGGACCAATGCGACCGCAGGGAGGGCTGGTGGCCCTTCCAAGGGCGCGTTGGTTCGAGATGGAAGCCATTTTAGCGTCCGGAGGATTTGACCAAAATGGCCACCTGCGGCGTCAGGAAAGCTTGAGATATCGACATATCC
>DASTGC010000063.1:0-6165 GCA_035719485.1 Novosphingobium sp. | reverse complement strand
TCAACACGGTCCACCCCGGCACAATCGAGACACCGTTCACGGCCGCCTCGCTCGACAAGTATTCCGACCTCAAGGCGATGTTGGGAACAACCATGTTCGATCGTCTGGGGCAGCCGGAGGAAGTCGCGGAAATGGTGGCCTTCCTGTGTTCGGACGCCGCGTCCTACATCACCGGCGGCGACTTTCCCGTCGACGGCGGTTTCTCAGCCAACTGAACGCATTCCGACGCATGCAGGGACAGCCGGCGGGCTAGCTGGACGACGAGGCGGGTTCCTCCGATGGTAATTGTGGATAGTCCCCAAGCGCGGCCATCAACATGAATGCCACGAGGCCGAAGGGTACCCCGGTCATGAACAGGCCTGAATAGCTGCCGGTCTGATCGTAGATCCATCCCCCGATCAGCGGCCCCACGCCCCCGGCGACGGACAACAATCCCATACACAGGCCATAGAGCTGCCCGAACGCCCGCAATCCGGCATAGCGGATCATCAGGTCTGCCGACATCTGCAGAACGGCCCCCGTGGTCACCCCGACGAGCGACATCGCCAGCACGGCCAATCCAAAATTGCGGTCGGGCAGGAACAGCAGCACGACGCAGCCGGCTCCCGTGGCCGCATAACCGATTGGGGCGAAGACCCGACCATACCCCCGGTCCGAAAGCCAGCCGCCCGCGAGCTTGGTCACCAGATCGGCAATGGCGTAGGTCGAAAGTATCCCCGCCGCTTCGCCCTTGGTGAAGCCATGCTCGACCAGCAGCGGAACGGAATGGACCAGGATCGCAATTGTGATCAGCATCGCCAGCAACGAACTTGCAAGCAGCTTGATGACCGCCGGCTGGCGCAAGGCTTCGGGGAAAGTAAATCCGGCGCCCTCATGCTCCGGCGTCGCAGCGGCATGGCCCCGCTGGCTCTCCAGCGCCGGCGGATCGCGCGTGGCGATGAAATTGAGCACGAAGGCGACGAGGCCTGGGCCAAGGCCTATCACCGCGAAAGCGACGCGCCAGCCGAACTGGTCAATCGCCCAGCGAGACAGGCTGGGAATGACCATAGCCGATATCACCGAGCCGCTCATCAAGACGCCGATGGCCATGCCCCGCCCCGTCTTGAACCACGCAGAAACCGCCCTGGTCCAGACCGACGGATTGACCATCGCCCAGCCGATCGTGAACACGGCCCAGCTCACCCACCAGACGATGATCGAGCCATTGTTGACAAGGCCGATCATCCCCAGCAGCAGACCGGTAAGCAGGGTACCCGGGAGAGCGACGGCGCGGGCGCCGTACTTGTCGATCGCGCGCCCGGCGATGGGAAAGGCAAAGAAGCAGGTCACTGACAGGACCGCGAGGCTCGACGAAACTTCCGCCCGGCTCCAGCCGAACTCTCGCTGGAGCGGCTCCATGAACATGCCGACGTAGAACGTGGTGATCCCGGTCATGAGCAGGCCGCTGAGGGCGGCGACCATGGCCGGCCAGCCCCTGGCCCATTCCTGCCTGGCGGTCAGACGCGGTCCCCCCGCAGCCACATCCTGGCCAAGGTCAAGCATCGATACTCTCCCGCTCGCTCCCGGTCATCCGGATCACCCGCCCTCAAATGTTGCCGGTCTCAAGTAGTATTGCAACACAATCGTTTCGGCCTGTCTGGCCGTCGTGGACAGGCCTCGGCCGTCCCGACCTAGGACGCTGGTTCGGCCCGCTCCTCCGGCTCGAACCGGGGGTAAGGCCCGAGACTTGCCATAAGGGCGAAGGAGAGCAGGTAGACAGGCACCCCGGCGATGAACAACCCGGCATAGCTTCCGGTCACATCGTAGATCCACCCCCCGATCAGGGGCCCCACTCCTCCGGCAACTGCCAGCATGCCCATGCACAGCCCGTAGACCTGACCGTAGGCGCGCAGACCGACATAGCGGGTCGTGAGATAGGCCGACATCTGGAGGACAGCGCCGGACGTAATCCCAACCAAAGTGAGAGCAAGTGTGGCGAGAGCAACGCTGCGATAGGGCAGCAGAAGCATCACGACGCAGGCGAGGCCGGTGGCGGCATAGGCCAGCGGCGCCACCGCCCGGGCATGCCCTCGGTCCGACAGCCACCCCCCGGCAAGCTTGGCGACAAGCGCGGCAATGGCATAGATCAGGAGCATCCCGACCGCTTCTGGCTTGGAAAAGCCGTGATCCCCCAGCATTGGCACGGCATGGACAAGAATGGCGATGGTAATCAGCATCGACAACAGCGATGCGGCCAGCAGCTTGACAACCGCCGGACGGCGAATGGCTTCGCCGAATTCGTAGCCGGGCTGAATTTGGTCAAGGGCCGGAGCGCCGGCTCCAGACCGGCTCGCCCCCGGTCTGGGATCGCGGGTAGCAACGAAATTGAGGGCGAAGGCGACGACACCGGGCACGAGGCCGACAATTGCGAAAGCGATGCGCCAGCCGAAGTGGCTTATCGCCCAGAGCGACAGGCTGGGGATGACGAGCGTGGAAATGGCCGACCCGCTCATCAGCACGCCGATCGCAAGCCCCCGCCCTGCCTTGAAACGGGCCGAAATCGCCTTGCTCCAGACCGTCGGGTTGATCATGGCCCAGCCGATCGTGAACACGGCCCAGCTCAGCCACCAGACGATCATCGAACCGTTGTTGACGAGGCCGATCATGCCCAGCAGCAGGCCGGTAAGCAGGGTGCCCGGGAGAGCGACGGCGCGAGCGCCGTATTTGTCGGCCGCGCGCCCGGCCAGGGGAAAGGCGACGAACGAGGTCAGCGACAGGACCGCCAGGCTCGACGACACCTCGGCCCGGCCCCAACCGAACTCCCGCTGGAGCGGCTCAAGAAACATGCCGACGTAGTAGGTGGTAATGCCAGTCATCACGATGCCGCTCACACCGGCGACCATGGCGAGCCAGCCCCGCGCCCATTCCTGCCCCGCAGTCAGCGGCGGATTGCCCGCATCTGTCGAGCCACCGTCAGCCATCGGCAATCTCCCGTCTGCGCCCGGCGATCCGGATCGTCAGCCGGACTGTTGCCGCCCCCACCGGGTTTGGCAAACACAATCGTAGCGTTCGGCGGGAGAGGGTCAGTCTCCCGGGAAGGTGACCATGACCTTGGCGCTTTCGGGCAGCTGCGCGGCGGCGAACGCCTCGTCGAACCGCTCGAACGGGAACCTGTGGCTGACATAGGTCGCCAGGATTTCCTTCGGCAACTTGGGCAGTTCGGCGAGGACAGCGTCGAGCTCGATCGGATAGCCGCAGGCTGTTGTGATCTCCAGTTCCCGGACGAGTATGTCGACCATGTTGAGCTCGAGTGGCTGCGGGTAAACCGCCGAAACGACGAGACGAGCATGATGCTGGGCGACGGCGATGATCCCGGGGATCACCCCCTTGCCGCCGGCCATGTCGTAGAACACGTCGGTCCCGACTGTGGGGATGCCGGTGGAACGACGGCCTTCCCCGTGGTATTCACGCAGCCGCTCGCCGAGGTCTTCTCGCGAGGGATTGATCGTGGCGTGCGCGCCCAGCTTGGAAGCCTTTTCCAGTCGTGCTTCGGAAATATCGACTGCGACGATGTTGTTGACACCACGGCGGGCCAGCCAGAGTATTCCCGCAAGGCCGATAGGACCGCAGCCGAACACCGCGACTTTGGAATCCGCGGTCGGGTTGCCGCGGTTGATGCCGTGCATGCCGACTGCAAGGGGTTCGACCAGGGCTGCCTCGTCGAGGCCGATCCCTTCCGGAACAGGGAGCAGACTGACCCCGCCGGTAACGCTGCGCACAAGCAGGCGTGGGGCGAAGGCCCCTTCACGGCCGCCGTTGCCGATGACTTCGTCACCAGTGCTCAGCATCGGATTGATGAAGACGCGCTGGCCGGGTGCGAATCCGGTGACTTCAGACCCGACGACCTCGACAATGCCCGCCGCCTCGTGGCCAAGCGGCAGCGGATCGCCGTTGGCCTGTCGCTGTCCGTTGCGAACGAAGTGCACGTCGGTGCCGCATACACCGCAGGCAGCCACCTTCACCACCACATCCTTCGGCCCAGCCACGGGCTCATCGACCTCATCGATGGAATAGTGGCCTGGGCCGTGGACTCGGATTGCCTTCACGGTCTTGTTCTCCCGATCAGAACACCTGGGCCATCATCCCGGCGTCGAGCGTGATGGTATCGCCGGAATGGTATCTGGACATGTCGCTGGCGAGGTAGATGACAATGCCCTGAAGGTCTTCCGGGCGCCCCATCATCTTGATCGGGCTGCGCGCGAGAGTTGCGGCGACAGGCCCCTGATCGATGTCGCCCAGGTCAGTCGGGATATAGCCGGGGCAGATGATGTTTACCCGGACACCGTGCACTCCGAGCTCGACCGCCATCGTCTTCGTCACCGAATTGAGCGCACCCTTGGCCGCAGCATAATGGGCAAGGCCCGGGACCCCGGCGAAAACCATAAGGCTGCCGTTGAAGATGATGGAACCGCCCGGATCACCAGCAGCACTGCGCTCCTGCATGTGGCGGGCGACCTCCCGGGCGGTGTAGAAAGCGCCATCTAGGTTGATCTTCAGGAGATCGTGCCAGAGCGCCCCGGTCATTTCGGTGAGGGGTGCGTGCCCGGCAATCCCGGCATTGGGAATGACGACGTCGATCCGCCCCATCTCGGCCACCGCCGCCTCGACCCCCGCGCGCACCTCGCCTTCATCGCTGACATCGACCACGCGGTGTGCCACGCGGCTGCCGTGGGCGCTAAGGCGCTCTGCCGCCTCGGCATTACGGTCCGCACGGCGCCCCCAGATCACGACGTCGGCTCCCGCCCGGGCCAACCCTTCCGCCATGGCCAGGCCCAGGCCAGAATTGGCTCCGGTGACCAGCGCGACCTTGCCGGTCAGATCAAACAGATTTTCGGCCATTTCCCTTGTCCCCTCACCTCAATCGACTTCGACCCGCACTTTCGGGAAGCGCTCGAAATAGAAGGCGAACCGATCGCGGATGTCGTTCGGGTTGAGGCCGAAGTCACCGCGCAGGTTGTAGACCAGCTGGCCATGCTTGCCGCGCTGATTTGCCGCTATTGTCGCTTCGAAGGCAGCCCGCGTCTGTTCGTCGAAGGGCATGTCGGCCTTGCGATAGATCGCTTCGAGCTGTCCGATCGGATCGTCCATCAAGCGGTTGAAATAGAGATCGTAAACGCGATCCGCCGGAACGGCGTCGCGATCTCTGACACATGACCGCAGCAGACGCTCGTAGCGGTCGATCCAGTATTCGGCGATTTCGTCGAGGTCGATCCGCTTGCGAGTGATGCGCGAAGTGTATCCCATGCTGGTTATCGCCGACTGGATCGATGCCACCGGATCGCGGTGGTTTAGCACAATGAAGGCACCCGGAAGGGCAGCCATGACCTCCTTCATCTGCTCCATGTGCTGCGGGCACTTGGTCACCCAGCGATTGGGCCCCTTCTGGAACGTCAATGCCTGCATTGCCCGCCGAATATACCGCAGCCATGGGGTGCGATCGGTGGCGAACTGGAAATCCCGCCACGCCGGGACGCGCGCGGTCCATTCGATATAGTAACCGCCGAAATCCATGCCTTGGAGTTCGATATCCTCGGTGACGTGATCGGGAGCGAACTCGTGCACCAGCTTCATCATGGGCAGCAAGGCGTCCTGCTGGTTCCATTCGGCTTCGCACAACTCGTGTCGAGTGTCCTTGCCGTCGACAATATACGGCTCCGCTATTGGGCGAACGCCCTCCCAGTGTGGCAAGGAACGCAGGCGCGGATCACCCGCGAGCAAGGCAAGGGTATAGGTCGTTCCGGATCGCGGCAGCCCAGCCACCACCAGCGGCCGGTCGATATCGACCTGTTCCACTTCCGGATGGCGCCTGATGAAATCCTCCAGGTAGAGCCGTTGAACGGCGTAGTTCACCGCCTGGTTGAATATGCCGATGCGCGACGAGCCGGACATGCCCTCGTCGGCGTCACAGCACTCGAGCCACAGCTTGAGCCGGGGGCGGAAATCGTCAGCGCCATAGTCCGACAACCCGGTTGCTGCCTCGGCAGCGGCCAGCACCGCCTGCGGCGTTAGCGTAACCGGATTTGCCTCGCCGTAGGCGAGCGCCTGGAGCTGGAGCTCGCTGCGCACCGGGTTCTTCAGGTCTTCGATCCGGACTTTTTCGCCCGCCATGCGTTTTCTCCCAACTAT
>DASTGC010000062.1:0-2792 GCA_035719485.1 Novosphingobium sp. | reverse complement strand
CGGCCAGCTTCCTATGGAAGTCGGCGGCATCCTCGCCGGGGGGCGGGCTGCGCCCCATCAGCGCTCTCAGGACCTGAAGCATGTTGCGCGAGCGATGCTGCAACTCGTCATTGAATGCCTTGGACTCGGCAATGAGCCGCTCGCTTTCCAGCAGGAGCCGCCGGACGAAATGGCCGGTCAGGAGGATGATGGCGATGGTCAGGCTGTAGAGCAGGAGCATCCCGATGCGGGTTGGGAGCGCAACCACCTGCCACCCTGGCGCGAACAGGAACCGGACAAGCACAAGCGCGCAGACGGCTGAAAGGAGCCCGAACCGCCAGCCCAGCAGGAGGGCAGTGAGCAGGACGACAGGATAGAAGGTGAGGAACGGCACGCCATTGGCGCCATGATCCAGCAGCCAGCGGGCGCCGGTTGCAAACGCGAGCATGGCCGCCATGATCAGGAATTTCGTCGCAAGGACCCGCCTGCGCAGGATGAGGCGCCTCAGTCCGTCGAGCTGGCCAGCTCCCATCTGCAGCTTCCCCCCGAAAGCAACCACCAATCGCTTCGCGGAACGGTTGCTGCCGGGCGAAACGGCCTGGCAGATCGGTTGCGAAGTAACTTTCCCATTGCATCAAGCGTTTGCGAGGGCAAGTCAGCTTCGCTGGCAAGCTGTATGAAAGTTCAGTCGAGGGTGTTCGAACTGCCCGGTTAATCCTTGTCGCGGTCGCCACCAAGCAAAGGCTGGACAACTTCCGCAGGCGGGACGACCTGCCAGTCGGCGCCCGGCCAATCGTACCAGCCGCTCGATCCCATCGTACCGCCGTCGCAGTGTAGCGTGGATCCGGTCACGTAGCTGGAGAGGTCCGAGGCGAGGAACAGCGCGCAGCCAGACAGGTCCGGTCCCTTGCCGAATCGGCGCATCGGGATAGCGATGTGCGCCCTCATGTCGTTGACAGCCGAGGGCTCGTTGTATTCGGAGCCGGCGGCTGCCGTGGGAAAGATATCCGGTGCGAGGGTGTTGACCCTGATCCGGTCGGTGCCAAGCTCAAGGGCCAAGGACATGGCGAGGTTGGTCACCGCCGCCTTCATGGCCCCGTAAATGGCGCGGGTCGGGACCGCGCGGTGGGCCTCGATCGAGGTGATGTAGATGATCGATCCGCCGGACTTCTGTGCCTGCATCCTCCGCACGGCATGCTGGGTCGTATCGAGCACATAGAGGAAGTTCTGCCGCATCACGGCATTCCAGCCCTTGGGCGTGGTGTTCATCAGCGGCGCAACGAAACCGCCACCCGGCACGTCAACCAGCACATCGACCCGGCCGAACACCTCGTCGATCCGGGTGAAGAACGCTTCCATCGCCTCCGGCTCGCGCACGTCGGCATGGACCAGCAGGGTCTTGACGGGCATCGCCTCCAGCTCGGCGCGAACCGTCTCGATCGCCTCAGCGTCGCGGTCGCAGATGGCGACATGCATGCCTGCGCGGGCAAAATCCCGGGCAATGGGCCAGCCCAGTCCCCCGGCGCCGCCGGTTACTACCGCAACCTTGCCCGCCAGGCCGGCCATTTCCTCGAGGAATCCCATCATCTCTCTCCGTTATGGCCGATGGCGCCGCTGGCGGACAGGGTGGGATTCGAACCCACGGTGAGCTTGCACCCACGGCGGTTTTCAAGACCGCTGCCTTAAACCACTCGGCCACCTGTCCCCATGCGGGCAGGAAGGCGGCTAGCGCCGCACGGCGGATTTGTCACGCCTCGTCGAATGCGGCGCTCGCCACGGTGCAAACCCGACCCCTGCGGGATACCCAAGCTGCGGGCCCTGTGCAAAGGTGCCGCCATGCTCTCGTTGCTCCGGACCGCGCGAATTCTCGGCACTTCCCTTGCTGCGCTGGTTTTGGCGGTTTCCCCCTCGCAAGGCCAGGTGGAGAACCTTCCTGATGCCGCGACGTCTGGTGCGGCCGAACCTGCTCCGGCGCCGGGCGAGGAAGCGGGCTTCCAGGGCTATCTCCAGCTGCTTGCCGCCCGGGCACGCGCGGAGGGCGTGCGCGAATCAACCATCGCGGCGATGACCAGCGGGTTGGCCTTCAACCCGCGAGTGATTGCGCTGGACCGGGCACAGCCGGGCTCCTCGGCCAATCCCTCCCTCGTCCCGGCCTTCGCGCCCTATCGCCGCACCCATGTCGACGCGGCGCGGATTGCCGGCGGGCGCCAGATGCGCGCGAACGTGGCCGACCTCATCCCCGGAATCGAGGCTAAATACGGCGTGCCGGTACCGATCCTGCTCGCGATCTGGGGGCACGAGACCAATTATGGCCGCTACACTGGTGACTTTGATCTCGCCCGCTCGCTCGCCACGCTTGCCTATGAGGGCCGGCGGCGCGATCTCTTCGCTGCGGAGTTCGTCGCCCTGCTCAAGATGGCCGATCGCGGCGTCCCGCGTGAACGGCTGAAGGGCAGCTGGGCGGGCGCCTTCGGCAATCCGCAGTTCCTTCCCAGCATGTACCTGCGCCTCGCCGTCGATGGCGATGGGGATGGAGACCGGGATATCTGGCACAGCCGGGCCGACACCCTGGCCTCGATAGCCAACTATTTCCGCGATGCCGGCTGGCGAACCGGGCAACCCTGGGGCGTTGCTGCCGTGGTGCCCGATGGCTTCGATCGCGGCGTCGTCACTTCCCGGCTAACCGCGCCCGATTGCCCGCGCGTCCACTCCCGCCACTCGCGCTGGCTCACCGCCGCCGAATGGCGCGCGCGCGGCATTCGAACACTCGCCCCGCTTGGCGATGACGTGCTGGCGACCCTGATCGAACCCGA
>DASTGC010000061.1:0-5090 GCA_035719485.1 Novosphingobium sp. | reverse complement strand
CGGAACAGGCTGGCAAAGCCCGCGTCCGGGCCGGAATTCTCGGTCCCCGCCACCGGGTGCGCCGGGATGATGGCGGCGCCGGGCAGGGCCTCGGCCAGTTCCCGCGCGACCGTTTGCTTCGAGGACCCGACGTCACTGACGAGCGCGCCGGGCTTGAGGCTGCCCGCAACCTCGGCAGCGGCCGCGCGCATCGCGCCCACGGGGACGCAAAAGATCACGAGGTCGGCATCGCGCACCGCTTCGGCCGCGCTGTCGCAGACCTTGGCGACGAGCCCCCGCTCTGCCGCGCGGGCGCGGGTGGCGGGGTCAGCATCGTAGCCGGCAGAGGCCAGATCCGGCAGGAATTCACGCACGGCGAGGCCGATCGAGCCGCCGAGCAGGCCCAGGCCGATGATGGCGACCGAGCGGATGGTCATCCTGCCGCTTCCGCCATTCGGGTCAGGCACGCGGCGATCTCGTCCATCTGGGCGGCGGTGCCGATGGTGATGCGCAGCGCCTGCGGCAGGCCCTGGTTGGGCAGCCAGCGCACGATGTAGCCGGCTTCGGCCAGGCCGTTATAGGCCGCCTCGGCACTGAGCGGGCCCTCGAACAGGATCAGGACGAAGTTGGCCTGGCTCGGCAGCGGCCGCAACCCGCGATTGCCGAGCTTCTCCAGCGCAGCGACAAAGCGGGCGCGTTCGCTGGCGTTATGAACCCGCGCGGCCTCGACGAAGGCCTGGTCGCGTACCCCGGCGAGCGCCATGGCCTGGCCGGTGGCGGAGACGTTGAACGGCCCGCGGATGCGGTTGAGCGTGTCGACCAGCCCGGGCGCGCCGGTGCCCCAGCCGATCCGTTCGCCGGCAAGGCCGTAGATCTTGGAGAAGGTTCGGGTGACCAGCACGTTGTCGTGCGCGGCGGCAAGCGCCAGCGCGCCGTCCTCGTCCTCGGGCGCGACATATTCGGCATAGGCCTGGTCGATCACCAGCACCACGTCCGACGGGAGCCCGGCGTGCAGCCGCGCGATCTCAGTCTTCGGCAGGAATGATCCGGTCGGGTTGTTCGGATTGGCGACGAAGACCACCCGCGTCCGCTCGCTGACGAGCGCGAGGAGGGCGTCGACATCGGTGCCAAAGTCGGCATCGGGCGCGACCACCGGCGTTGCGCCGCAGCGGCGGGCGGCGATTTCGTAGACCGAGAAGCCGTAGCGGACGTAGATCACCTCGTCGCCTGGCCCGGCATAGCCTTGCGCGATAATGTGGAGGATCTCGTCGGAGCCGGTGCCCATGACGATCCGCGCTGGATCGATCCCGTGGAGCTCGCCCAGCGCTGCACGCAGTGCCTTGCTGTCGGGATCGGGATAGAGCGCGGCGGCGGCCGCCTTGGCCCGCGCCGCCAGCGCCATCGGGCTGGTGCCGAGCGGGTTCTCGTTGGCCGAGAGCTTGATCAGCGGACGCCCGTCTGCCCCCGCCGATTTGCCGGGGACATAGGCGTGGATCGCGCTGATCCAGCTCTTGGGGACGGGAGCGCCGGTCATGCGCGGCCCATAAGGGGCATTGGGGGTGGTCGCAAGCTTGGCGGTCGGTTCCTCACCTCGCCATTGACTTTCGTGGCGGTTTCCCGCCAATCCCGCCGCCAGATGGCCACTGCCCCCTTCCTTACCGACAGCCGCGTGCTCACGCTGGTCCGGCCGCTCGCCCTCGACGGCGGGCAGCAGCTGGAAGGCGTGCGTATCGCCTACGAAACCTATGGCGTCCTGAATGCGGAGAAGTCGAACGCCATCCTGATCTGTCATGCGCTGACGGGCGACCAGCACGTCGCCAGCCCGCATCCGATCACCGGCAAGCCGGGCTGGTGGGTGCGCATGGTTGGCCCGGGCAAGCCAATCGATACGGAGCGCTACCACGTGATCTGCGCCAATGTCCTGGGGTCGTGCATGGGCTCCACCGGCCCTGCCAGCGAAGGCCCGGACGGCAAGCCGTGGGGCATGCGGTTTCCGGTCATCACCATTCGCGACATGGTGCGCGGGCAAGTAGCCCTGCTCGACTCGCTGGGCATCGATCAGGTCCATGCCGTGGTCGGCGGGTCGATGGGCGGGATGCAGGCGCTGAGCTTTGCCGCCAATTTCCCCGAGCGCTGCAATGCCGCGCTGGTCATTGCCGCCACGGCGCGGCATTCGGCCCAGAACATCGCCTTCCATGAGGTTGGGCGCCAGGCGATCATGGCCGATCCGCAGTGGCGGGAGGGAGATTACTACGGCGTCAAGGGCGGTAAGGGCCCCGAGAAGGGTCTGGCCGTCGCCCGTATGGCTGCCCACATCACTTACATTTCCGAAGCCGGACTGACCGAGAAGTTCGGGCGCAACCTGCAGGACCGAGAGGCGAAGACCTTCGGGTTCGATGCCGATTTCCAGGTGGAATCCTACCTGCGCTACCAGGGACTCTCATTCATCGACCGGTTCGATGCCAACTCCTATCTCTACATCACCCGGGCGATGGACTATTTCGACCTGGCTGAGGAGCATGGCGGGCGGCTGGCGGATGCTTTCGCCGCCAGCTCGGCCCGGTTCTGCCTGGTCTCGTTCGATACCGACTGGCTCTATCCCACCGCCGAATCCCGCCTGATTGCCCATGCGCTCAACGCCGCCGGCTGCGCTGTGAGCTTCGTCGAACTTTCTGCTCCGTTCGGGCATGACAGTTTCCTGCTCGACGTCCCGGCGCTTGACCGCGTCGTGGCCGGGTTCCTTGGATGAGCGCCGCCCTGCGCCCGGACCTTGCGATCATCGCCGATCACGTGCCGGCAGGCGCGAGCGTGCTCGACGTCGGCTGCGGCGATGGCGAATTGCTGGCGGCCCTTCGCGATAAGGGCTGCGATGCCCGGGGGATGGAGCTCGATCCCCACAATGTTGCGGAATGCGTGGCGCGCGGCCTTTCGGTGATCCAGGGCGATGCCGATGCCGACCTCGCCTTTTATCCCGACAAGTCGCTCGACTATGCGGTGCTGTCGCAGACGCTGCAGACCACGAAACGGCCGGACCTGGTGCTCGACGAATTGCTGCGGGTCGGCCGCAAGGCGATCGTCAGCTTTCCGAACTTCGCCCACTGGCGCGTGCGACTGTCTCTGCTCTGGGGCGGTCGCATGCCGGTCACCCGCCTGCTCCCGGTGGCCTGGTACGAGACGCCCAATATCCATCACCTTACCATCGCCGATTTCCGTGCCCACCTGAATGAGCGCGGCATCCGCGTGGAGCGGGCCTGGTTCCTCAAGGGCGACCGGCTGACCGGCCCGGCGGCCGCCAACCTGCGCGCCGAGCATGCGGTGTTCCTGATCGCGCGTTGAGTTTTATGGCTGGCTGGCGGGCGGGCAGCCCGGCCGCGTTTGTTCAGACGCCGAACAGGCTGCCGACGAAACAGCCGAGCTTGTTGCCATCGGGGTCGCGCAAGTAGGCGCCGTAACGCCCGCCGATGGCGTCGCGTGGCCCCGGGGTCCCCTCGCAGGTCCCGCCATTGGCCAGCCCTGTCGCATGCCAGGCGTCAACGGTCGCGGGATCCGACACGTTGAGGAGAATGGTCCCGCCGTTGGCATGGGCGGCCGGTTCGCCATTGGTGGCCCGGCCCACCAGATACCGCATGCCATCGCCCAGCGCATAAACCGCGATGGGCCACTTAGCGAGATCAGAGCACGCGCTTACGCCCACTGCCGCGAACGTTGCGTCATAAAAGGCGCGGGCGCGTTCGAGATCGTTGGTGCCGACGCGAATGCTCTGGATGGTTGCCTTGGTCATCACGGATACCTGTACATAGCGCAAAGCTTATTACCGTCGGGATCACGCAGATAGGCAAGGTGTAGCGAAATACCTGGGAGATCCCGCTTTCCTGGCGGATCCTCGCAGGAGGTACCCCCATTGGACACGCCTGCCGCGTGCCAGGCTTCGACCTCTTCAGGGGTGCTCATCGCAAAGCCGACCGTGCCGCCGTTGGCAAAGGTTGCCGGCTGGCCGTTGATCGGGGTTGTGATCATGAGCATCGCTCCGTTGCGGGCGTACATGATGTTTGTGTCCCCGCGGGTGCCTGGCGCGCCGCCAATGGCTGCGAACAAGGAGTCATAGAACTTGTGCGATTTATCGAGATCGTTGGTGCCCAGGGTCAGGTGCGAAAACACGCTTTGCTCTCCCGTTAATTCGTTAGCGCTCGAAGGGTAACAGAAGGGGAATCAGGGTCAACGCCAAGCCTGGTGGGGAACTTGCTTGCCGTTCGAATCGAACGCGCTACCAATTGGAAGATGGTAAAAGCGCGTCTTCTTCCTGTCCTGCTCGTGGCGGCAGCGTCTGTTCCCGTAGCTGCAACGCCACGCCCGCTGACCGCTGAAGAGCGGCTGGGGCTGGCTTGTGCCAGCGCGTTCGCCCTGGTTGCCGCCGGGCAGGCGCGCGGCGATGCCGGGATGATGAGCTATCCGCCGCTGGCGGAGCGTGGCCGCGAATATTTCGTTCGCCTCTCCGCGCAGCTGATGGACGATGCCGGGCTCGACCAGGCCGGGTTGCGGGCAGCGGTCGAACGCGAAGCGGCCGCGCTGCGGCAGCATGGCGTTTCGGATATCATGCCCATCTGCCTCGTTTCGCTGGGTCGGGAACTGCCGCCCGGCCGCTGAACCGTGTTATGCACCGCAAAAACCGCAAGGAGCCGGTTGATCTGATCCGGTCGCCTGCGGCATGGCAAGGGAATGTGGCAGCTCTACCAGTTCCCCCTGTGCCCCTTCAGTCGCAAAGTCCGCTTGCACCTTGCCGAGAAGGGTATTCCGTTCGAGCTGTGGCGCGAGAACCCATGGGAGGGCCGCGACGAGTTCCTCCACAAGAACCCCGCCGCCCGCACGCCGGTCATCGCAAATGCCGACCGCGGCATCACCCTCGTCGATAGCCGTGCGATCTGCGAATACTTCGAGGAAACGGTCGAGAAGAATCCGCTTATCAACGGCCCGGCCCAGATGCGCGCCGAGGTTCGCCGGCTGGTCGCCCTGTTCGACGAGAATTTCTTCGGTGACGTGACCGGGCCGCTGTTGCACGAACGGATGAAGAAGCGGCTCGTCTATCGCCAGTCGCCCGACAGTCGGGTGCTGCG
>DASTGC010000060.1:0-5630 GCA_035719485.1 Novosphingobium sp. | reverse complement strand
CCGGTCAGCCCGTGTTCGGCCCGGATCTGCTCGATCAGGGCGAATTCGGCCTGGGTCTGCTCGTCGAGGCTGCCCTCCGGGTCGGACACGTGGCGCATCGGCATGTAGCCGTCGTAGAAGGCGGCGCGGCGCGCGGCGGGGAGCGAGTGTCCGCCCAGCCACATCGGGATCGGCTTCTTCGGCACCGGGAACATGCCGCTGCGCGGGAAGTCGAAGAACTTGCCGTGGTATTCGGCATAGCCGTCGTTCCAGAAGTCGCGGATGATCGGCAGCATCTCTTCCATGCGCTTGCCGCGGGTGTGGAAGTCCTGGCCCATCGCCTCGAACTCTTCCTCGAGCCAGCCGACCCCGGTGCCGAGGATGAACCGGTCGTTTGACATGGCGGCGACCGAGGCGCCCAGCTTGGCGACCATGAACGGGTCGCGCAGCGGGACGACATAGACGTAGGAGAGGAACTTGAGCCGCGTGGTCACCGCCGCCATGGCGGAATAGGCGACCATCGGGTCGATGAAATCATGGTCGGCGCGGAGCGGGAAGTCGCTCGGGTGGCGGGTGCGCGGGCCGTCCTTGACCACCACGTGGTCGGGCATGACGACGCCCTCGAAGCCCAGTTCCTCGGCCTTGCGGGCATGGGCGAGCAGGGTCTCCGCCGGTTCGAAATTAAGGCATAGCCAGTACTTCATGCCGCCTCCACCCTTCCCAAGTAATTGTTATTGATTGATTTATTTGGCGCGTAAGCGAGTTGCCGGGGCGCCGGATGCCAGCTTGGTTATACACTTGGGTATACCTGCGGCGGCCCGGGCGCAAGCCGTCTGGACCGTGTCAACTTCGTCAACTTCGCAAGCGCCTCGACAGGTCCGCCGACCCGTGCGACCATGCCCCCGCTACCAACCGGCCCGGCCGGCATCGCGCCGCCACGGTCCGCCTGCGGGAGAGCCCTGATGAGCCGCACCCTCGGCCAGCCGATCCACCACTGCTATGTCGTGCCCGATTTCGACGCCGAGCTCGCCCGCTTCGCCGCCGGGGGCATCGGCCCGATCTACACGATGCGGATCGACGGCAGCACCGTGCGCTACAACGGCGCGGACCAGTCCTGCTCGGTCTCGGTCGCCTTCTTCTACAGCGGCGACATGTGCGTCGAGGTCATCACCCCCAACGGTCCGCAGACCAATGCCTATGCCGATTACCTCCGCCGCAATCCCGCCGGCGGGCTCCACCACATCGCCTACCATTCCGCCGATCACGCAGCCTCCCTCGCCGCGATGGCAGCCGCCGGCACGCCGCTGCGGGTCGTCCAGGAAATGTTCGACCAGGATACCGGCCACGTCTTCGAGATCTACTGCGAACCGGTCGGCATCGAGAACGGGATCATGTACCAGCTGCTTTACCCCGGCCTGTTCGACAGCTGGTTCGAAACCATGCGCCAGGCCGCGCAGGACTGGGACGGCACCGAACCGATCCGCGATGCCATGGCCCTGATGAACGCCGCCATGGCCGAAGCGGCCGCCTGACCGGCACCGGCTCGACAGTTCCGCCCGGCTGTGAGACCATGCCGGACAACCAACCGGCCCTGCGGCATGCGCCGTGAGGACCGAACTGCGGGAGAGCCCTGATGAGCCGCATCCTCGGCAAGCCGATCCACCACTGCCACGTCTATCCCGATTTCGACGCCGCGCTCGCCCGTTTCGCGACCGGCGGCATCGGTCCTATTTACCGCATGCGGGTCGACGCGGACTGTTGGCGCTACCGCGGCAAGGTGGAACCGCTCAGCATGTGGGTCGGCTTCTTTCACAGCGGCGACATCTGCTTCGAGATCATCACCCCGATCGGCGAGCAGCGCAGCGCCTATTCCGAATTCCTCGAGCGCAATCCCACCGGCGGGCTCCACCATATCGCCTACCATTCGACGGATTTCGCGGCGACCCTCGCGAAGATGGAGGCAGCCGGCATGCCGCTGCGGGTGGTCCAGGAAATTCTCGACCCGGAGACCGGCGCGGTCTTCGAGATCTACTGCGAAACTGTCGGCGTGGACAATCCGGTGCTCTATCAGTTGCAGCTCCCCGGTCTGTTCGACGACTGGTTCGAGTCCATGCACCGCGAGGCGCAGGTCTGGGACGGGGCCGAACTGTTCCGCGATATCACGCCGCCGTCGCAGCCCGCCGCAGTAGAAGCCTGACGGCATAGTCCGGCCCGCCCGTCATGGGGAACATTCCGGACGGGCCGGACCGCCGCTGCACAGTTCGCCGGGCATGTCCCGGGTAAGTTAGCCTGGTGCCCCAGTCCCGTCGGCGACAACTGTCAGAAGCGGGTGATCACGCGGCTCATCAGGCGCCCGCGCAGGGTCTGGGGGTTGGTTGGCTGGCCGGGCACTGCGGCGACGTTGTAGAACACGGTCCCTGCTTCCAGCCGCAGGTCATAGTCGCGGAGGTGATAGACGGTCGACAGCGCACCGTCATCTGCCTCAAGCCGGAACTGCGGAACGGCCGAGCGAGCAGGCGCTGGCGGTGTGGTGGTCGGCCAGGCAAACAGGATTGCGCTCTCCTCTGCCGGTGTCACCAGACCCGGTCCGAAACGGCGGGGCGGGGTCGCGGCGAGGCTGAAGCCCTTGGGCGCGGCAGTCGCCGCCCCGGCGGCAAGGGTTGCCGTCTCGGCATGAGCGGCAGCTGGGGCGCAAAGCGAGAGCACCAGCGCCGCACCCGCAAGGGCGCTGGCTGACAGCGCGGCGGCGGCCAGCGCGTGGATAAGGGCAGATCCGGGCACTTGCGCCGGCAAATGGGTGGTACGCATCGAAAGGCCCCCTTCGGAATGCGGCATCAGGTCGCAGGTTGGCGAGAGCGACGGTGCTCCCTGGTGAAGGAAGTCTCACACCTCAGGGTTACCACTTCAGTCCGCGAACCTGCGCAATGAACGTGGTTAAGTCGTTCGGCACGATCCGCAGAGCACCACCTTCGCGCTGCACGGCTCAAACCGGGCTGCTTGCGGCGGCCTCGGACGGGGTATAGTCTTTCGACTTGGGCAGGTGTCGGGGGCTGGAAGATCCGCGCGCCGTCGTCCCCTTGCGAGGAGAGATGTCCATGATCCGTAACGCCTTAGCCGAAGCCGCGACCCTGGCGGTGCTTGCCGGAGCACTGGCCGCAGGGCCAGCTGTGGCCGCACCAGTCAAACTCACCGCCACCCTCACCGGCGCGGCCGAGACTCCGCCCGGCAAGGCCGACGGCACTGGCGGCTTCACGGTTACCGTCGATCCCGAGACGAACGACTTCTGCTATTCGCTCTGGGCCGACAAGATCGGCAAGCCCACCATGGCCCACCTCCATACGGGAGCTGCGGGTGTGAGCGGCCCCCCGATTCTCACCCTCGAGGTCACCGGCAAGGACAGCGACGAGTGCCTTGCCGTCGACAAGGACAAGCTGGACCCGATCGTGGCTAATCCCACCGGCTACTATGTAAACGTCCATACCGCCGACTTCCCGGGCGGCGCGGTGCGCGGACAGCTGGCCAAGTAGGCACTCGAAGGCGTCCGTCCGGTTCATGTGCAATCGCTACCAGCCAGGCGAACGCAAGCGCATAGTCGATTTCTTCGATGCACGCGTGCTGCAGGAGGTGAACGCGGGCCCGGCCATTGTCCATCCTCGCGAGCCGGGCTGGGTTGTGCGAGTGGGCGAGGACGGTGCCGGGCTCGTGGTCGAGCAGATGACCTGGGGCTTTCCCGTCTATGTCAATGGGCGAACCGGCAAGCGCGGCCAGCCGCTCAAGCCGAAGCCGGTTAACAACGCCCGCTTCGACAAGCTCGGCAGCTTCTGGCGGCGGTGGGCCAGCATTCCCGCGCAGCGCTGCCTTATTCCCGCCATCCGCTATGCTGAAGCTGTCGGAGAACCTGGCCGGATGATGACCACCTGGTTGTCGCTGCGCAGCCAGCCTGTCTTTGCCTGGGCGGGCCTCTGGACCAGCAGCGACGAATGGGGACCAGCCTACACTGCAGTGATGACCTCTTGCGCAACAGAGCTGGCCCAGATCCACGACCGCTCGCCGGTAATCCTCGCGCCGGAGGATTGGTCGGCCTGGTTGGAGGCGCCGCTCGGCAAGTTGGCGCGGTTTGACCGGCCCTGGCCCGCGGCCGATGTCAGGGTGGTGGCGACCCCGGTCCCGTGGACCCGCGGCGGGGAGCCGGAGCTGCTGCCGCCGGAGTGAGGGGAGAGGAGAGGAGAGGAGAGAGGACGCGCAACCCCGCATGACAAATGGGGCCGGCCTTGCGGCCAGCCCCATTATACGCCTGCCATGCCGTCTGGTGTCGTCCCGACCAGCGCTTGCCTTGCGGCCTGCCTCTGGCCTGATCTGAAGCGCGCAGTCGCGGTGATGCCTGCCGAGCGCCCCGACCGTTGCACCGGGGGGTGCTGCGCATCGTGATGCTCGTCGCATCGGACCCGGAGGGTTTCGTGCCTGCGCAAAAGCGCCGCCTTCCCCCGCCGTTGCTCGCTTCGCCCTGCCCGGCTGCCCGGGACCCGGCCTCACCTCTTGCCCGGGCCTGCGGGACTTGCGGAAGAACCGCTCGCCCTGCCTGCCCCTGGCGCGGCGTCCGGTCCCGTCAGGCGGGGGCTGGGATGATGGGAAGCATAACCCGATGGTCATTTCCTTCACCGTCGCCCGCCGCCCGGCGGTTCCGTGAGCGTTCTTGCCGGCCTTCGTTGCCCTTGCCGTGCGACCTTCGCGACGCTTTCCCTTCGGGTTTTACCCCTTGGGTTCCGCAGCCGTGCGACCGTCAGGCAGGCAGGTCAGCCTGCAGGAACGTTCATCCACCCGTCTGTGACTGGTGGAACGAAAACCTTGGTTTTACCGGGGCTTCGGAGGCTCGCTCTTACCACCCATGGCTTCTTCCGCCGTTTCCGATGGACAGAAGCTGCGCCCGCCCGGTGAGTCGCGCAAGAAGTTTCAGATGCAATTATGCACAGGTGCCGGACGCGCCGGTGGATAAGTGCACCGGAGCGGTGGACAAGTTCCAGCCACCGCTCCGGCGCGCCGATTCTCAGCGGTCGCGCTACGCGAGAAGCCGCAAGCGCTTAACGGTCTCTCTGCGCCAGAAGGCGCAACCGGAGCGCGTTGAGCTTGATGAAGCCCGCAGCGTCCTTCTGGTCGTAGGCGCCGGCGTCGTCCTCGAAGGTGACGTGGCGTTCGGAGTAGAGCGAGTTGGGGCTCTTGCGGCCGACCACGCTGGCGCTGCCCTTGTAGAGCTTGAGGCGGACCGTGCCGGCGACCTTCTCCTGGCTGAGATCGATCGCCGCCTGGAGCATCTCGCGCTCGGGGGCGAACCAGAAGCCGTTATAGATGAGCTCGGCATACTTCGGCATGAGCTCGTCCTTGAGGTGCGCCGCGCCGCGATCGAGCGTGATCTGCTCGATCCCGCGGTGGGCGCGGGCATAGATCTCGCCGCCCGGGGTCTCGTACATGCCGCGGCTCTTCATGCCGACGAAGCGGTTCTCGACGAGGTCCAGCCGGCCGATGCCGTGCTTGCGGCCTAGGTCGTTGAGGGCGGCCAGAAGTGTCGCCGGCGACATGGCCTGGCCATTGAGCGCGACGCCGTCACCCTTCTCGAAGTCGATAGTGATGTATTCCGGCTGGTCGGGCGCGTTCTC
>DASTGC010000059.1:0-7788 GCA_035719485.1 Novosphingobium sp. | reverse complement strand
GCTGGCCTTTGAACTGGCAGCCTCGGCTGACGTGGTCATCGAGACCTATCGCCCTGGCGTCGCCGATCGGCTCGGGCTGGGCTACGCGGCCTTGAGCGCTGTCCGACCGGACCTGATCTACACATCGATCTCTGGCTGGGGCAAGGATAGTCCCTACCGGCAGGCAAAGGGCTACGAGGGCCTCGTTTCCGCCCGGCTCGGTGTCTACGATTCTGCCAGGCTGCTTACCGCGCGGCCCGGGCCGGCTTTCATGGCTACCAATGTCGCCTCTTACGGGGCCATGCAGGCGGCGCTCCTGGGCACTCTCACGGCCTTGCTGGAGCGCGAGAGCAGTGGGCGGGGACAGCAAGTCGAGGCCAGCCTCGCAATGGGTCTTGCCTCGCTCGAGGTCTGGAACTGGGCGTTGCACACGATGTACGACCTGTTTCCGGATGCTGTGTCGAAATCGGGGCCGTTTTCCGAATCCGGGATTCCGCAGAACCCCATGCTGTTCAAATTGCTCACGTGCCTGAGCAAGGAAGGGGAATGGCTCCAGTTTGCCCAGGTCCAGCCGCGCCTGTTCAGGGCCTTCATGCGCGCGATCGACCTTGAATGGATGTTCGACGATCCGGAATGGTCGACGCTGCCGGATTTCGAGGACGAGTCTAAGCGGCTGCGCTTCTGGGAAATGCTGCTGACCGAGACCCGCAAGAAATCGCTTGCCGATTGGCAAGCCGTGTTTGACGCCGACAGCAATGTGTTCGCCGAGGTATTTCGTAGCGGGGCGCAACTGCTGGATCACCCGCAACTGGTTCATAACGGGCAGGTGACCACGGTCGACGATCCTGGCCTGGGTCCGGTTCGCCAGCCTGCCCCGCTGGTCAGGTTCATGGACGACCCCATCCAACTCGTTGCTTCCGCCCCAGCGCTCAACGAACATTCCGAGCAGGTGCGCGCTGCCGTGGCTGCGGCCAACCGGACTACGCCCGCCCCGCAGGCGAAAGGTCCTGCCAAACGCCTGCCGCTTGAAGGGATCACGATCCTTGAACTGGCCTATTTCTTTGCCGCGCCATATGGAGCCACGCTGCTGACCGACCTCGGGGCAAAGGTCATCAAAATCGAACCGCTCGAAGGCGATCCGATCCGTGGCCAGATGGGTTTTCCCGAGGTCACCGGGATGCACGTTTTCCAAGGCAAGGATTCCGTCGCCCTGGACATCAAGACTCCCGAAGGCCAGGAGATCATCCGCAAGCTCGCTGTGAGGGCCGACGTGTTGCTGACTTCGTTCCGGCCCGGATCGATGGATCGCCTCGGCATCGGCCCGACTATGCTGCGCAAGATCAATCCGAACCTCGTCGTGATGAATGCCATGGGCTACGGCATCGACGGCCCTTACGCCGACAAGCCCGCCTTCGCGCCAAGCATCAATGCGGGAGGGGGAATTGCCATGCGCAACCTCGGCCCGGCCGTTCGAGGATCGGGCGATATGTCGCTGGACGCTGAAAAGGCCATCGCCATGCGCCTCGGCTCATCCTATCCCGGTCTGGGCAACCCCGATGGGTTCTCGTCCACGGCGGTCGGCACCGGCATTGTCCTCGGCCTGCTGGCCAGGGCACGCGGCGGGCAGGCGCCGCGAATGCTGACTTCGATGATGGGGACTTCCGCCCATGTGCTGATCGACCAGATGGTCGACCATGCCGGAGTCCAGCCGCTTCCCGGACCGGATGCGGACCTGCATGGCCTGTCTCCGCTCTACCGTCTGTATGAGACGGCGAACGGCTGGGTCTTCCTGGCCGCGCCTGCCGAAAGCGAATGGCAGGCGCTGGCCGAGGCCATGGCTCCCGACGCTATGCTTGCAGCCGATCCCAGGTTCGCGACGGCCGAGGCGCGCGAGGCCGAGGCCGATGCCCTGGCCGATGTCATCGGCACAGCGTTCAGGCGCCATCCGGCGGCCGCGTGGGAGCAGCGCCTCATGAAACACGACGTCGGCTGCGTGGCCCTTCCGGGGACCGAGTCCGAGGCGGTTTTCCTGGGCGATCTTGGGAAGCAGAGCGGATATCTCGCCAGGGTGGAGCATCCCCTGTTCGGTGAATATGACCGCAGTGCGCCCTCGGTTTGCTTCTCCCGTTCGGCAACGAGGGCTTTGGCTGGACCGATCCTCGGGGGGCAAACCCATCAGGTGCTCGCCGGGCTGGGCTACTCTGACGAAGTGATCGCGGGCATGGAACAGCGTGGAGTGATTGGCACCGCTTAGAACGGCAAGCTGAAATAGGGGCAGGGCAGCCTGTCTCTGCCAGTCAAAAACATGAGGGAAGCATGCTTGAAGTGAATCCGGGACGTCGCATCATGCCGCTTGGCTATGATCGGCCAGAGCTGACGGATGTAACGCGCTACACCAAGACCAGCTTCGTCACTATTCCGTTCGTGACCGATCCCGATGCCCTGGTGCCGCTGCTGCCCAGCTTCTTCAAGCCGTCGCCCCGCGCGATCATCACGGTTTCCTACCAGTATATCGGCGGCGTCGAATACCTCGCCGGGCGTGACTACAAGATTGCCCAGGCCATGGCCGAAGTGGTCTACGAGGCTGCAGGCCGGTCGATCACGGCGATCTATCCGCTGGCCATGTGGGAGAGCGATACCAATCCGATCATCGCCGGTCGGGAATTTCTCGGTACACCGAAGCTCTATGGCGAGATTCCCGACATCGAGAAGGGCCCCGACGAGTGGCGGTTCTCCTGTTCGGAATATGGCGCGCTGCTGTTTTCCGGCACCGTCCGCAACATGAAGCCGCTCTCGGGTGAAAGGTTCACCCAGCTGCGGGCAGCCATGGGAACGCTGCGGGCGCTCACCTGGAAATATATCCCCGGACCGAACGGGACCGTCGATGCGAACTATCCGATCAGCTACTCGCAGGAAGTCGATTTCGACGAGCTGCTGATGGGCACGGGTGAGGTCGAATGGGCCAGTCCGACGGCCGAGCAGGCACCGATTTCCTGGCAGATACCTGCTGTCCTCTCGCAGCTACCCGTCCATCGCTACCTGCCTGTCGTTGGCGGCAGCGGCCCGGCCCGGCTGCTGCGCTCGACGGTCGAGCGCCTGCCGTTGCCCTGACTGCCCTCGTCCGGGGGAACCGCGGCGCCATGGAACGGGTTCCTCACCGGCGCAGCCGCGGCTAGGCTGCACTGGTGGGAGCGTCGATGGATCCTGAAAGCGCGCCGGAAGCAGGCATCGACGGCAAGGCTGCTGGTGCCGCCGGCAAGTCCGTCTGGCGCTATGCCATGGCCACTCGGGCCCACGTCGTGGTCGATGCGGCAGACTATTTCCTGCTGATGCAGGAGGCGATGCTGCGGGCGCGCCAGCGGATCATGCTGATCGGGTGGGATTTCGATACCCGCGTGCGGCTCGGGCCCGGCCGGCGGTGGTGGAACCGGCCCAACCGCAAGCGCCATCCGGCGCGCCTCGGACCATTCGTGATCTGGCTGGCTAACCGCAACCGCGCGCTGCAGGTTCGGGTGCTGAAGTGGAACTTCGGCGCGCTGAAATTCATTTTCCGCGGCACCATGGTGTTCGACCTCATCCGCTGGTTTCGCCACCCGGCGGTCGATTTCAAATTCGATGCGGCGCATCCCATCGGTTGCAGCCATCACCAGAAAATCGCCGTGATCGACGATCGCTTTGCCGTCTGCGGCGGAATCGACATGACCACCGAGCGTTGGGACACGCCGGAACACCGCGAACACGATCCCCGGCGAATCAACGCAGCCCGCCGGCCCTATCCTCCCTGGCACGACGTGACCATGCTGCTGGAAGGCGACGTTGCCCGTGCCATGGGCGATCTCGGGCGCGCGCGCTGGCACCGGGCAGGGGGCGCCCGGCTGGAGGCTTGCGCCCCGCAGGAGGCCACCGCCTGGCCGAGCCGCATCACCGCCGAGTTCGAGAACGTCGAGGTCGGCATCGCCCGAACCAGCGCCAAGTGGGGCAAATTCGACGAGGTGCGCGAGATCGAGGCCCTGTTCCTTGAACACATCGCCGCCGCCCGCCGGTTCATCTACGCCGAAAGCCAGTACTTCGCATCGCGCCGGGTGGCCGAGGCCATGGCTGCGCGCCTCTCCGCGCCGGATCCGCCGGAGATATTTCTCGTCACCCCGATTGTCGCGCATGGCTGGCTCGAACAGACCGCGATGGACGGGGCGCGGGTGCGCCTGCTCCACGCGGTCGCCGAGCGCGACCCGCAGCGCCGGCTCAGGGTCTTTGTGCCGTATTCCGGTTCCAAACCGATCTACGTACACGCCAAGCTGATGATCGTGGATGATGCCATTGTGCGGGTTGGTTCGGCCAACATGAACAACCGGTCGATGGGGCTCGACACGGAAGCCGACGTATTCATCGATACCCGACGCGCGGCCAACGATCGCGACGAAGTTCGCGCTGCCATCCACCGCCTGCGCCTGCGCATGTTGGGCGAGCATTGCGGCATTCCGGTCGATACCGTGGCGGCCCTGCTCGACGAGCACGGCTCGATGAGCGCCATGGTCGATGCCCGCCCGCTTAGCCCGAAACGGCTGGAACCTTTTCGCTTGCGTCCGCTTAGCGATACTGAAAAGGCGCTCGCCGACAGCGCCCTCCTTGATCCGGAGCGGCCCGGGGAACTGTTCGAGCCGATGAGCCGCCGCGCCGGCCTGTTCCACCGCGGCGGTCTCCTCCGCCGGCCACGCTAGAAGGGAATGAGAGTTTGAGCAGCATCGATGGACCGGACGAAGATGGCTTCGAGCCTGTGGGAGCCGACGGCAAGATCAACGTTCCGGAAAACGTGCAGGAAGCCATCCGCACCCTGATCCGCTGGTCTGGCGATGATCCCTCGCGCGAAGGCCTGATCGATACGCCGCGGCGCGTGGCGCGGGCCTGGCGCGAATATTGCCAGGGCTATGGCGAAGATCCGGCCGTTCACCTCTCGCGGATCTTCGAGGAAGTGGGCGGCTACAATGAGGTCGTCCTGCTCAAGGGGATCCCGTTCCAGTCGCATTGCGAACACCATATGGCGCCGATCATCGGGACCGCGGCGATCGCCTACCTGCCGCGCAATCACGTGGTCGGGATTTCCAAGCTCGCCCGCGTGCTCCATGGCTTTGCCCGCCGCCTGCAGATCCAGGAAAGGCTCACCGCCGAAGTCGCCCAGTGTATCTGGGACAATCTCAAGCCGCTCGGCGTCGCGGTGGTGATCGAGGCGAGCCACGCCTGCATGACCGCGCGTGGCGTGCGCACACCCGGCGTCAACATGGTCACCAGCCGGATGATGGGGACCTTCCTCGAAGACGACCGGTCCCGCAAGGAAGTGCTCAGCCTGATGGGCTACTAAGCCGCCGACCAGCTGATTTACGCAAAAAGGGGCGCCTGTGACGGGCGCCCCTTTTCCGTTGGATCAGAGGGAATCAGAGCTGGTCGAGCATGTAGTCAGCCGCGCTGACCTTGAATTCGCCCGGCGCTTCCACGTTCAGCTTCTCGACCTTGCCGTCGTTGATGACCATCGAGAACCTTTGTCCGCGCTGGCCGAGGCCCACGCCGGTACCGTCCATTACAAGTCCGACCGCCTTTGCGAAATCGCCGTTGCCGTCGGCCAGCATGGTCACCTCGGGCGAACCGTTGGCCGCGCCCCAGGCCTTCATCACGAAGGGATCGTTGACGGCAGTGCAGGCGATCTCGTCGATCCCCTTGGCCTTGAGTGCGGCGGCCTTTTCGACAAACCCGGGCAGGTGCTTGGCCGAGCAGGTCGGAGTGAAGGCACCGGGCACCGAGAAGAGGGCAACGCGCTTGCCCTTGAAATAGTCGGCAGTCTGGACCGGCTCGTTGCCGTCCTGGCTGGCCTTGATCAGCTTCACGTCGGGCAGCTTGTCGCCAACAGCAATCGTCATGGGTTCATCTCCTTCATCGGCCTGTCAGGTGCGATGCCCCGCCATAGGGCGCATCGCGACTGCTTCGCAACCGCCGATAGCGGGAAGGGGCGCGCTTTGCGGGAGAATGTAAAATGCGACGAACCGAACGTGGTGAATTCCAGGTTAAGCGCGAAGCGTGACCGGCAATTAAGCGTGGCACCGCAATGATCGGTCCGTGGGGAACGACGACCATTTGCGGAGACCAGGCAGATGACAAACAGGTGGAAAGGGGCAGCGCTGGCCGTGGCTGCCCTCGGACTCGGGCTCACCGGCGCGATGCCGGCACGAGCCGTCGTGGGAGCGTTTGCTCCCGGTGAAGCGGAGAAACTGCGCAGGCTGGATATCATGCTGATGGTGACGGGGCTGCGGTGCCGCACCACCACGAGCGACTTCCGGGCCGATTTCGCCGCGTTCGAAGCGGCGCACCTGCCCATACTCAATGCCGCCGCTGCCGAGTTGCGCCAGGGGCTCGTCTCGCGAGCCGGAGCGGCCGGAGCAGACCGCGCGCTTGACCGGATCAGCACCGGCATGGCCAACCAGTACGGGCAGGGGCACCCCTGGCTCGATTGCGC
The DNA here is from genome assembly GCA_035719485.1 of Novosphingobium sp. Taxonomy (GTDB): domain Bacteria; phylum Pseudomonadota; class Alphaproteobacteria; order Sphingomonadales; family Sphingomonadaceae; genus Novosphingobium. The sequence goes on along the minus strand of DASTGC010000059.1, from coordinate 1,307 downwards.
CCAGCTCAAGCAGACGACGCGCGTGCTGGCCGGGGTGAAGGGCCGCGCCACGCTGGTCGAAGCCGCCGATGAATTGCTCGCCCCCGAGGCCCGCTCTGAATTGGCCTTTGTGGAGCGGTGACTGGAACACATATAAAGACATCTTTATATTCTCTTGTCTAAGGGCTAAGGGCGGTGTCATCCGGCGCCGCTCTTTTGCATTCCTGTGGCGCCCGTTCAGGAGAATACGCTCAGTGTCTGGATCGTCCGCCACCCTTGCCGCCGCCCGCGACTACGTCATCGCCAATATCGGCCTCGCCGATTTCGGCCGCGCCGAGATCGCCATCGCCGAAACCGAGATGCCCGGCCTCATGGCCCTGCGCGAGGAGTTCGGCGCGTCGCAGCCGCTGAAGGGCGCGCGGATCACGGGCTCGCTGCACATGACGATCCAGACGGCCGTGCTGATCGAGACCCTCGTCGCCCTCGGCGCCGAAGTCCGCTGGGCCACCTGCAACATCTTCTCCACGCAGGACCACGCCGCCGCCGCCATCGCCGCCGCCGGCATCCCGGTCTTCGCGGTGAAGGGTGAGAGCCTCGCCGATTACTGGGACTACGTCGGCTCCATCTTCGACTGGGACGACGGCACCGGCCGCACCGCCAACATGATCCTCGACGACGGCGGCGACGCCACCATGTTCGCCCTGTGGGGCGCCCGGGTCGAAGCCGGCGAGACCCTGTTCGAACCCTCGAACGCCGAGGAAATCGAGTTCTGCCGCGCGCTCACCGCTTTCCTCAGGAAGAAGCCGGGCTACCTCACCATGTCGGTCGCCCACATCAAAGGCGTCTCGGAAGAGACCACCACCGGCGTCCACCGGCTCTACCAGATCGCCAAGGACGGCAAGCTGCCGTTCCCCGCGATCAACGTGAACGACAGCGTCACCAAGTCGAAGTTCGACAACCTCTATGGCTGCAAGGAATCGCTGGTCGACGCGATCCGCCGGGCGACCGACGTGATGCTGGCGGGCAAGGTTGCCTGCGTGGCGGGCTTCGGCGACGTCGGCAAGGGCAGCGCTGCCTCGCTCCGCAACGGCGGCGCCCGCGTCATGGTCACCGAGATCGACCCGATCTGCGCACTCCAGGCGGCCATGGAAGGCTATGAAGTCGTCACCATGGAAGAGGCCGTCCACCGCGCCGATATATTCGTCACCGCCACCGGCAACGAGGGCGTGATCACCGCCGATCACATGAAGGCGATGAAGCCGATGGCGATCGTCTGCAACATCGGCCACTTCGACAGCGAGATCCAGATCTCCGCGCTCGACAACTAC
>DASTGC010000058.1:0-15303 GCA_035719485.1 Novosphingobium sp. | reverse complement strand
CTACGTTCCGGCACGCTCAGTCCGGCCCTTTGCGCCGGTTTCGGAGCGGCGGCCCGACTGGCTCTGGCCCGGCAGGCTGAGGATGCCGGGCGCGTTGCAGCCCTGTGGCAGGCGGCGCGCGATGCGCTGCCCGGCTTCGTGCTCAACGGCAGCGCCGAGCAGCGCTGGCATGGCAACCTCAATATGCGCCGGGAAGGTCTTGATGTTGCAAGATTGATGTCGGACTTGCGTGATATTGCCTTTTCTGCCGGCTCGGCCTGTGCCAGTGGTTCGGGCAAGCCCAGCCATGTGCTGCGGGCGATCGGGCTCAGCGAAAAAGAAGCCCGGAGCTCGATCAGGCTCGGCTTCGGTCGCTACACGAGGATGGATGAGTTGGTTGAAGCCTGCCAGCGGATTGCCGCGGCGGCGGATGCGCAGTAGCCTGGCCAGCGGGGAGCCAACAGGAATGGTGTCGGTCTGTTTCATAACCGCCGAAGGCGAGAGGGTCTCCCGCGAGGTTGAGCCAGGCACGCGTCTGCTTGAGGCCGGCCAGGCGGCCGGCCTGCCTCTCGAAGGCACCTGCGAGGGGCAGATGGCCTGCTCGACCTGTCATGTCGTGGTCGGCGCCGAATGGTTCGGACGGCTGGAACCCGCGTCCGAGGAAGAGGAGGACATGCTGGACCTGGCGACCGGGATTACCCGCACCAGCCGGCTGTCGTGCCAGATCGTGCTCAGTGAGGAGCTCGACGGCATAGAAGTCCACATTCCCGGCGAAGCGCGGGACATGCAGCGCCGCTAGGTCGCTTTGGCCCGCCCGGTTACTTGGTCAGGGCATCGATCAGGGCGCGGGAAAATACGTCGATGTCTTCGGGCTTCCGTCCGGTAATCAGGTTGCCATCGACGATCACTTCTTCATCGAACACCTGAGCCCCGGCATTTTCGAGGTCCGTCAGGATGGACGGCCAGCCTGTAACCGCGCGGCCTTCAAGGATATCGGCTTCGGCGAGAAGCCAAGGGCCATGGCAGATCGCCGCGATCGGCTTTTCGGCCTCGTCGAACTCCTCGATCAGGCAGATCACCTCGTCTTCCAGCCGGAGCGAGTCCGGGTTCATCTGGCCGCCCGGCAGGAGCAGGCCATCGAAGTCTTCCGCCTCGACTTCGCCGAGCCGCGCGTCCACCCGCACGCTTTCGCCCCAGTTGTGATCATGCCACCCCCTGATTTCCCCGCTCCGCGGACTGGCGAGGACGGTTTCGATGCCCGCCTCCTCGAGCGCCCGGCGCGGACCCAGTAGTTCCGACTGCTCGAATCCATCGGTCGCAAGAATGAGCACGCGCTTGGCCATGAGTTTCTCCCCACATGCATTGCCACGCGGCGCAAATGAGCGGGGGATCGTCTGGTTCCCGGGATTCCCCTCGCCCAAGGGCCTTGCTAGGGCCGATTCACCATGCCGAGCACCACGATCGATGAGCCCGATCCGTTTGACGCGATCGTCGACGCGCCCTTCGATAGCGCCCTTTCCGAACGCTATCTCGTCTATGCTTTGTCAACGATTACAGCACGTTCGCTTCCTGACCTGCGCGATGGACTAAAGCCGGTTCACCGCCGCCTGCTATGGGCCATGCGCCAGCTCAAGTTGGACCCTACGGGGGCCTATAAAAAATCTGCACGCGTGGTTGGCGATGTCATCGGCAAGTACCATCCGCATGGCGATGCGAGCGTCTACGATGCCATGGTGCGGCTCGCCCAGAACTTCTCGTTGCGCTACCCGCTGGTGGAAGGGCAGGGCAATTTCGGCAACATCGACGGCGATAACGCCGCCGCCTACCGCTACACCGAAGCGCGCCTGACAAGGACAGCTATCCGCCTCATGGCGGGGCTCGACGAAGGCACGGTCGATTTCGTCCCCACCTACAACGGCGAGGACGAGGAACCGGAGCTGGTCCCCGGCCTGTTCCCCAACCTCCTCGCCAACGGCGCCAGCGGCATAGCCGTGGGCATGGCGACCAATATTCCCAGCCACAACGTGGCCGAAATCGTCGACGCCACGCTGATGCTGATCGACGATCCCCACGTTGAGCACGCAAGGCTGATGGAGGTCTTTCACGGGCCGGATTTCCCGACCGGTGGCGTGGTGGTCGATAGCCCGGCCCAGATCAGCGCTGCCTATGAAAGCGGCAAGGGCGCGATCCGGGTGCGCGGGCGCTTTTCCACCGGCAGAGGAGGAGCTGGCGAGTGGGAGCAAACGGGGATCGAGAAGCTTGGCGGAGGCCAGTGGCAACTGGTCATCTCCGAGATCCCGTACCAGGTCCAGAAGGGCAAGCTGATCGAGCAGATTGCCCAGCTGATCGCCGACCGGAAGCTGCCCATCCTGGAAGATGTGCGCGACGAGAGCGACGAGCATATCCGCATCGTCTTCGTGCCCAAGAGCCGCAATGTCGATCCGGAACTGCTCAAGGAGAGCCTCTATCGGCTGAGCGACCTCGAGGTCCGCTTCGGGCTCAACCTCAACGTGCTGGACGCGCACCGCACGCCGGGCGTTCTGGGGCTCAAGTTGCTGCTGCAGGAATGGGTAATCGCCCAGATCGACATCCTGATCCGCCGCAGCCGGCACCGGCTTGAAAAGATCGCCGCGCGGCTGGAATTGCTCGAAGGCTACATCGTCGCCTATCTCAACCTCGATCGGATCATCGAGATCATCCGCACCGAGGATGAGCCCAAGCCGGTGATGATGGCCGAATTCGGACTGACTGATCGCCAGGCCGAGGCCATCCTCAACATGCGCCTGCGGTCCTTGCGCAGGCTGGAGGAGATGGAACTTCGGCAGGAGCGGGATGAGCTCCTGGCCGAGCAGGAGGAGCTGCAGAAGCTGCTCGACAGCCCGGCCCGACAGCGAACCCGCCTCAAGCGTGACCTCGCCGCCCTGCGCAAGGACTATGGCCCCGATACCGAACTGGGCCGGCGCCGGACTACGATCGCCGAGGCTGCGCCAACGCGTGAGTTCTCGTTGGATGCGATGATCGAGAAGGCCCCGGTCACCGTGATCATCTCGGCCAAGGGCTGGATCCGGGGAGCGAGCGGACACGAGCCGCTTGATCGCGAATACAAGTTCAAGGAAGGCGATGGTCCCGCCTTCGCGCTCCATGCGCAGACCACCGACAAGCTGTTGATCGCCTGCGACAACGGCCGCTTCTATACGCTTGGCTGCGACAAACTGCCCTCGGCACGGGGGTTTGGCGAGCCGATCCGGACCATGCTCGATATCGATGCCGAGGCGCAGATCGTCGCCGTCGTGGTCCACCGCGCCGGCGCACAGTTGCTGCTGGCCAGCAACATAGGGCGCGGCTTTGTCGCCGAATCCGCGGAACTGCTGGCCGAAACGCGCAAGGGCAGGGGGGTGATGAACACCAAGCCCGGGGTGCGGTTGGCAATGGTTCGCGAGATCCCGGAAAGCCACGATCACGTTGCCGTTGTCGGCGAGAATCGCAAGCTGGTGGTGTTCAGCCTCTCGGAGATGCCTATCCTTGCCAAGGGGCAAGGCGTCACCCTGCAGCGCTACCGCGATGGCGGCATGGCCGATGCGGTCACATTCCGGATGGAAGAGGGTCTGTCATGGAAAATGGGCGGCGACAGCGGACGCGTTCGCACGGAAGGCGATATGCGGTTGTGGAAGGTTGCGCGGGGCGCCGCCGGGCGTATGCCGCCCAACGGCTTCCCGCGTGACAACCGCTTCCAGGGTCAGGGCTGAGCCGGCGGTGTGGCGGCAGAGGCCTGCTGCTGTTTGGCCACGGCCGCATTGAGCTGGGCAGCGGTCAACCGCAGGGTGACGCCCTGGGCATCGGTGGTGAACATGTCCTTCTGCAGGGCAAACGAGTCATTATCCCGCTGGACCGTGACGATCCCTTGAGGGCTTACCCCTGCGATCTTCCCGATGGCCTGACCGTCTGCGGAGCGAACCGCGGCCCCTGCCACGAGCGCCTGGGCGAGGTTGCCCTGTGCCTTGGCCGTTGCCGCCTCGACCGCAGCATCGAGCTGCTCGCGGGTCATCGAGACGAGCAGGCCTTTTTCGTTATGGCCGAGGGCGCTGACGGGAATGGCGGCGGAGTTCTTGCCGGTGTTGATCACGGCATTGCCGCCTTCGACCTTCTCGACCTTGCCCACTTCGCTGCCCTGCGGCCCATAAACCATCGCTCCGGCGGTGACCTCTCCAGGGGCCGCCGCCGTGGCTGCTGCCGGTGCCTGCGAATGCGCCGGGTAAGCTGCGAGCGAGCTCGCGCCAGCGGCACCCAGAAGTACAAGAATATGATTTAGTTTCATCGATATGCTCCAAGCGGGGAATCCGCCGATGGCCCAGAGGACAGGCCGCCGGATTAAGCACGGATGAAGCAGCCGATGAGTCGTGCTCAGCCTTCGGCGGACGGGCCCGATGCCGCCGGGCTGCCCTGCGGGTGATGCGGGACCATGATCAGCGTGCCACCTTCAACGCGCCAGCTGGCGAGGCGCGAGAGAAAATTCATGCCGAGAACGCTCGTGCCGTTCATGCCCGGTGCGACCACCGCATCGAGGTCGCGCGCCACGATGGTGCCCAGCTTCAGCTCATCGATCGAAACAAGTTGCGCGCTCACCGTTCCATTTGCCGTGCGCAGCAGCACCGGCTCGCGGAGAGGCTGCGGCTCCAGCTTCGCCGCGTCGGCAATCTCAGGGCCGATTGCCGTCAGGGTCGCCCCGGTATCGACCAGGAACCGGTGGGGAATGCCGTTGACGCTGGCACTGAGCCAGAAGTGCCCGTCGCGCGCGAGCGGAACCCGCGTCTCACTGCCGCTGACCACCTGCTCCGGCATACCCAGCTGCGGCAGGGAGAGATCGGCACCATTGCTGACCCGGATAACCTGCATGACGGTCAACATCAGCGCACCGAACAGGCCGATGTGACCGAACCCGCGAACGAGCCCCGCAAGGGCAGGTGACAGGTGCCACAACAGCCCAGCTGCGAGAACGAGCGCCATCGAGGCCAGTGCCAGCGCCAGCAGGGGCTGCCCGAGCAGGTTGTGCATTATGGGAGCAAGGGTCATGTGCCGTAATTGTAGCATGCAAGCATTTCGGCAGGCTGACTGGCGTGCCCCTGCTCAGGTCGCGAGCGTCTCAGCGAGCAGTTCCTGTACGCGATCGGCTGGAGGAAAGCCCTCGGCGATCCAGCGGGCCTCTACTGCGCGCAGAATCTTCGCAACCTGTGGTCCCGCGCCGATGCCCCGTGCAACAATGTCCGCACCCTTGATCGGCAGTTGCGGGATTTCCCATTCGGCGACTCCGGCGAGATCCTGCCCTGCCAGCAGCAAACGATCGATCGCCTGCTCACGCCCAAGTCGGTAAGCCAGTTCCCGTGGGTTCTCTGCCGCTCCCGCAAGCGGGTGGCTGCGCCCGGCTGCGGTCACCAGCCGTTTGCGCTGTGCAGTAGAGAGCCGCAACCGCGCCCCTACCTGGTCGGCTACCGTGGGGTCGGCGGGCAGCATGGCGGCCAGGCGGCGCAAGGGGTCGGCGCCGACGCCAACCCGGCCTTCGGCGCCAACCAGCCGCGCGAGCGCCGCCGGCTCTGCTTCGGGTAGGATGACACGCAGAATCCCAAGCTCGGACATACGGGCAATTGTCGGAGCCGGGTCCGGCAGGGCCAGCAAGTTGAGCAGCTCCATCGCGATACGCTCGCGTGAGAGGCCCTTGAGCGTGGCCGCAAGCTCGGCACAGGCACCCTCGGACTCAGCATCGGCAGGTTCCGATCCGAACCGGGCCTGGAACCGGAAGTAGCGCAGGATCCGCAAGTGATCCTCGCGAATACGCTGCCGCGCATCGCCGATGAAGCGCACGCGTCGCCGGGCAAGGTCGTCGAGCCCGCCGAACCAGTCATCCACCTTGAGAGTGACCGGGTCCGCATAAAGCGCATTGATGGTGAAATCGCGCCGGGCGGCATCCTCGCGCCAATCCTGCGCGTAGGCGATGGTGGCGCGCCGGCCGTCGGTCTCCACATCGTGACGCAGCGTTGTGATCTCGACCGGACCGGCCGGGAGGATCGCGGTAACAGTGCCATGGGCGATACCCGTGGGAGCCGTCCTAATGCCTGCCGCCGCGAGCCGCGCCATCACCTCATCCGGCGAGAGGGGGGTCGCCATATCGACGTCCTTGACCGGAAGGCCAAGCAGCGTGTCCCGCACGGCTCCGCCAACATATCGGCTGTTGCCCGGCCCGAGCGCGCCCACCAGCGCGGCGAGATCCTCGCGCTGTGTCCACAGAGCCATGGGCAATAGCTGGGTCATCAGACCGTCGCTTCCACCCAGTTGAGCCTGCGGGCGAGGTTGATCAGTATCATCGCCGTCGCGCCCCAGATTACATGGCCATCCCACCGGATGGTCCAGACGTCATAGGTCCTGCCACTAAACGTGTAAGGCTCCATCACATGATTGGCCGGATCGAACACATGATCGAGCGGAGCCTCGAACCAGTCCGCCACTTCGACCGGGCTCGGGCGAACGATAACGTCACCGGGGACTAAGGCCACAACGGGATTCATCTCGAACCGCGTTCCGGTTCGCAGCATGTCGCTGCGGCCGACCAGACGCACTACGGCGGGATCGATCCCCATCTCCTCGTGCGCCTCGCGCACCGCTGCCTCTTCCAGACTCTCGCCCGGATCAACCTTGCCACCCGGGAAAGCAATATGTCCGGCGTGGGACCGCATCGTATGGGGCCGGTAAATCAGCAACACCCCCGGACTCGGGCGATCGGTTATCGCGGCGAGAACGGCAGAGACCCGATATTCGGCATCGTCCTCGTCCCATGGTGTGCGAATAAGGTCGAGATCTGAACGCGCATGCCCGGCAGCGAAGAGACGAGAGAGGCGATCGTACAGCTCAGCCATGCCAGCCCAGCCGCTTGGAGAGATTGACGACCAGGGCCCCGGTTACGCCCCAGATGCGGTGATCCTCCCACTGGATGTCCCAAAAGCCCACCGTGCTTCCGTTGTATTCACGGGAGCCGCGCTTCTGGTTGGCCGGGTTGAAGATGTGGTCCAGCGGTGCCTCGAACCAGCGCGCGACCTCTGCCGGATTGGGGTTGAGTTCGAGATCGGGCGGGATGATCCCGATCACCGGTGTGATGGCAAACCCCGTCCCGGTGTGGAAGATGTCGCTCTCTCCCACGATCCGCACCTGCGCCGGATCGATCCCCAGTTCCTCGTTCGCTTCGCGCAGAGCCGCCTCGACAGGTCCTTCGCCCGGATCGAGCTTGCCGCCGGGAAAGGCGACCTGGCCCGGATGGGCGCGCATGTTGGAGGGGCGATGGATCATCAGGACGCCGGGCGATTCCCGTTCGGTCAGGGCAACCAGCACGGCGGCATTGCGATAGCCTTCGTGCTCCTCGTAGCCGCGATCGAGAAGGCCGGCGATGTCCTCGCGGGCATGGCCGGTGCGGTGCAGTTCGGCCATGCGGGTGAACAGCGCACTCACTGCGGCACCAACGAATAGCTCTGCGCCTGGCTGGTCACCTGCCAGTCTGATCCTTCCTCCATGGACAGTTCGGCCAGCTGTGCATAGGTGCTGCGATTGAGCCGGGCCTCACAGCCGTTGCGCACGAAGAGGTAGACTGCCGGTACGTCCGGATCGCCCGCAGCGCGCAGCGGATGGGCGGGGCCAGCGAGGACGATATCGTCGGTATTCAGGCGGAAGGCGAGCGCGTCATCGCGCCGCACTACGTCCGTGGCAATGAACGCCGCGTCGGCGACGGCGATCGACAGCCGCTGGTAAGGGGTCATCAGCCAGTGCCTGCCTGAATCATCGCGCCAGAGAAGACTTGAAAATGCCCGGAGCATTGCCGGTCGGGTGATCTCCGACCCCTCATGGTACCAGCGGCCGTCGGCGGCAATCCGCATGTGGCTTTCACCCGTTTCAGCCGGGTTCCACTCGGCCAGAGGGGGCAGACGCCGCGCCGTTACCTCGGCGGCAATTTCGGCAAGCGAAAGCGCGGCGAGTTCGGGTGGCGGCTCATACGGCATGAGATTGCGATGCCATTGCCCGGGCTAGGGTGCAAGCCCGGGTCGGGCACCGTTCAGCGCAGCCAGGGTCCCAGCATGCCTTCGGCCGGCAGTACCGCGCGATTGTCGGTCCGCACCAGCAAGCGATGCTTTTCGTATGGACCCGGAAGGGACCAGCCCTGAGTGGCTTCAGCACGGAAGCCCCAGCGACCGTAATATTCCGGATCGCCGATCATCACCTGCGGAAGCGGTGTCCGCGGATCGAGCGCGGCGAGGCTGGCGGTCATCAGGGCCTTGCCATAGCCCTGGCCCTGGTGCTCGGGCAGGACAGCGACGGGGCCGACCATGATCATCGGGTGGGCGCGGCCGGCGGGGTCGGTCAGGGCGACCGGCCAGCACTGGATCGTGCCAACAAGCAGCTCGTTTTCGTCGAGCGCGGCGAAGGACAGGCCGGGTAGCCATTCCGTCCCGGCGCGCACCTTGTAGGCGGTTCGCTGGTGGCGCTCGGGCTCGAACGCGCGGTCGAGTAGCGCCTCGACCAGCACGGGGTCGACCGCATCGAGCGGGATTAGATTGGCCTCGGGCATAGCCGCGGGCGGATAGGACCTATGCCCCCATGGCGCAACGGTTCTCTCGCTAAGCAGCTTATCCACGGCAAGGCTGCGGCGGCGCTTGTCCGACTCCCGTGGCGGCGCGATAGGGAGGCAGGTGAGCGTGGAGCGGATCATTGCGGGTGTGGACGAAGCGGGGCGGGGGCCACTGGCCGGTCCCGTCGTCGCAGCGGCCGTGGTCCTGTGCAAACCGCGTCCCTCAGGCCTCGACGATTCCAAGAAGCTTAGCCGCGATGCGAGGGCCTTGCTGGAGGAGCGGATCAAGCGGCGGTGCCACTGGGCCGTGGGCGTGGTCTCGGTGGAAGAGATCGACCGGCTCAACATTTTCGGGGCGACCATGCTGGCGATGACGCTGGCGGTCGAAGGGCTCTGTGCGAAGCTGGGCTGCGATCCGCACGAAGTGCTGGTCGACGGCAACCTGACCCCGCATGGCCGGCGCGAGGAATGGCGCTGGACGGCCCGGCCAATCGTCGGCGGCGACGCACTTGAGCCTTGCATCTCGGCCGCCTCGATCATTGCCAAGGAACACCGCGACCGGCTGATGCGCGACCATGCCCTAGACCATCCGCATTACGGGTGGGAGCGCAATGCCGGCTACGGCACGCCCGAGCACCTCGCCGCCCTGCGCGCCCACGGACCAACGCCGCTGCACCGGCGCAGCTTCGCCCCGGTGGCGCAGCTGGAGCTGTTCTGAGAGTGGGGTCGCCCCGGACTTGATCCGGGACCGGTTCCACGCGCGATCTTGCCGACCGGACGCGCCACAGCTTGGCATCGTCTAGTGGTTCCGGGTCGAGTCCAGGACGACGAATGCAATTATTTTTCCGTGTGAGTCCTTCCGGCCGCACCACTAGATCTTGAGTCTCTCGCGATTCGCTGGACTCAACCCCTTGTGTGGGACTCGTTCTGTTCTGACTCGCCGTCTGCCGCAAAACCCCCGAAATCCGGCGAGTCGCGACTTGACGGCGAGTCCCGGATGAATCATTCCCCTGAACTTATCCACAGGGGGTGATCACCAATGGCCGAGCTCTTGTACAAGGAACGGCAGGCAAAACCGCGCGAAAAGGCGCGCAGCGCCGGGCAGGGCTCGCGTGACGTGCGCGAACTGCTGCCGCTCGGGCAGATCATCCCGGGCGACTGCATCGAGGCCATGCGTTCGTTGCCGAGCGCCAGCGTCGATCTCGTCTTCGCCGACCCGCCCTACAACCTCCAGCTCGGGGGCGATCTCAACCGGCCCGACGGCAGCCATGTCGACGCGGTGACGGATCACTGGGACAAGTTCGACAGCTTCGCCGCCTATGACCAGTTCACCCGCAACTGGCTGGCGGAGGCGCGCCGGGTGCTGAAGCCGACCGGTTCGCTGTGGGTGATAGGCTCCTACCACAACATCTTCCGGGTCGGCGCGACCCTCCAGGACATGGGTTTCTGGATCCTCAACGACATCGTCTGGCGCAAGGCCAATCCCATGCCCAACTTCAAGGGCACGCGGTTCACCAATGCCCACGAGACCCTGATCTGGGCAAGCATGGGCGAGAAGGCGAAATACACTTTCAACTACCGCGCGATGAAGACCCTCAATGACGAATTGCAGATGCGCTCGGACTGGGTCCTGCCGATCTGTTCAGGTCAGGAGCGGCTGAAAAAGGGCGGGGCCAAGGTTCATCCCACTCAGAAGCCGGAAAGCCTGCTTTACCGTGTCATGCTCGCCACTTCCAACAAGGGCGACGTGGTGCTCGACCCGTTTTTCGGCACCGGAACGACCGGCGCCGTGGCCAAGCGGCTTGGCCGGCAGTGGATCGGCTGCGAGCGCGAGAGCGCCTACCGCGAGGCGGCGCTGGAGCGGATCGAGCTGGCCCTGCCGCTCGACGAAAGCGCGATTACGACGATGCAGAGCCCCAAGGCTGCGCCCAAGGTGGCTTTCGGCACGCTGGTGGAGACCGGGTGGATCGCACCCGGAGCAGTCGTGTTCGACCGCAAGCGCCGCTTTTGCGCTACCGTTAGAGCCGACGGATCACTTTTCGCGGGCACGGATAGCGGATCGATCCACAGCCTTGGCGCCAAGCTTCAGGGGGCGCCATCGTGCAATGGTTGGTCCTTCTGGCACACCGAACACGAAGGCGTGGCCAAGCCGATCGACGATATCAGGCAGCTTTATCTTCTGGCGACAGAGCCGTGATCCTGTTGCTTGCGATGGCCTGGGTGCACAAACGGCGCAAGCGCGGCGCATGACCGCGCATTACCTGCGTCCGATCGCATTGGCGGAAAGTCCCCAGAGCGAACACGGCGGCGCACTTCGTCTCGGCGGAGGGCTGGTCTTTGCCAGCCGCTTTGCCGTGATCGCGCGAGATAGCGGCAGGATCGTTTCACGCGATCTCTACGGCGTTCGAGACCTGGAAGCGGCGCTGTCGGGTTTACCGGAGGATATCCGCACCCAGTGGGCTGATATCCAGCGGGCGCATATCGCCCTGCAGTGTGGCGGGCGGACGATCCGGCTCGATCAGCCGCAGGTCATGGGCATCCTGAACGTCACGCCCGACAGCTTTTCGGACGGGGGCGAGTTCCTTGACCGGCCCGAGGCGGCCCAGGCCCATGCCGCAGCCATGCTCGAAGCGGGGGCAGCGATCGTCGATATAGGCGGGGAATCTACACGCCCCGGGGCACCCGGTGTGTGGGAGGGTGACGAGCTCAAGCGGGTGATCCCGATCGTCGAGCGCGTTTCTGCGATGGGCGCCGCAATCAGCGTCGATACGCGCCGGGCCAGCGTCATGGAAGCGGCGGCGGCGGCAGGTGCGCACATCTTCAACGACGTCTCGGCGCTGCGGCATGACCCGCGCAGCATGGAACTCGCCGCACGAACGGGCCTGCCCGTCATTCTCATGCACGCACCCGGGGAAGGCGAGGATCTTCACGGCAACGCGGCTTACGAAGATGTCGTGCTTGACGTGTTCGACTGGCTGCGCGCCCGCAGGGACGCTGCTGTTGCGGCGGGAATTCCACGCGAGCGGATCGTGCTGGATCCGGGGCTTGGCTTCGGCAAGTCGCTTGCCGCCAATCTCGCCTTGATGAATGCCCTGCCGATGCTCCATGCGCTCGGCCAGCCACTGCTGGTGGGAGCCAGCCGCAAGCGGATGATCGGGGCCCTGGCAGGGGAAGCGGGCGCGAACGAACGGCTTGGGGGTTCGCTGGCCCTGGCCCTGAAGGCGGTGGAATCTGGTGTGCAGTTGCTGCGGGTACACGATGTCGCAGAAACCGTTCAGGCATTGCGCGTCTGGCGGGGGCTGCGCGACGCAGCCCTAACCGACTTCGCTCAGATTCCCGGCTGACTTCTTCTTTTCCCACTTCGACGAGGGATCCACCGGGCTGTTTTCGGCCGGGGCGGAGGCGCAGGCAACCTCCAGCGGGATGTCGTCCTCATTGCGAACGTCTGCCGAGTGGCAATCGCGCTTTGGAACGAGCTTCCAGCCCGTCATCAGGGTTCCGGCAGGTTCGATGATGCTGTGCAGGCTCATGCCCAACTAACCGGATGGAAGGGCCGTCGTTCCCCCGTTCGTCGCAGTGCCACCAGATTTGCCGACGGGTTCGTTCGGGCTTTTACTGGACTGGTCAGGCTGCCGATTCTATGCCGAGCTCGGAAAGCTTGCGGTAAAGTGTCGACCGGCCGATGCCCAGCCGCCGCGCGACCTCGGTCATCCGGCCCCGGTAATGGCCGATCGCCAGGCGGATCACGTCAGCCTCGATATCTTCAAGGGGGCGCAGGTTGCCATCGGACGTGTAGAGCAACACGCCGGGCGAGCCATGGACGGCCTGGTTACCCGGGGTGACCTGTTGGTCGGAGCCGAGCAGGTTCGAAAGCTGGGGGAAATCCCCGGCCGTCAGGGCATCGCCTTCGCAGAACACGCAGGCGCGGAACAGCGCGGCCTGGAGCTGCCGCACGTTGCCTGGCCAGTCATAGGCCGCCAGCAGGGAAAGCGCGCTGTCGGTAATGCCGAGGCGACGCAGTCCCGGTTGCTCACCGATGCGGGCGAGGAAATGGCGGGCGAGGGCGGCAATGTCCTGCGAACGCTCGCGCAGCGGCGGCAGGACGACCGTGACCGGCGCCAGCAGTTCGAGCAGGGCAGGGATGAAGTGGCCTGCCGCGACGAGTTCGGACAGCGGATAGTTGCTCGCCGCAATCAACCGCACGTCGATCCGGAACGAATGTCGTGCCCCGATCGGGCGGACATCCCCGCGCTGGAGCGATTCGAGCAGGCGGTCCTGTACCGATGCGGGAAGGCGATCGACCTCGTCGAGCACCAGGGTCCCGCCGTCGCAATGCTGGAGCGCCCCGACATGACGGTCAAAGGCGCCGGGGAATGCGCCCTTCTCATGACCGAACAACAGGGATTCGATCGAATTTGCCGGAGTCGCGCCGACGTTGAGGATACGCAGCGGTCCCTTTGCACGGGGGCTGGCGGCATGCATCGCCCGCACGACCATCTCCTTGCCCGTGCCGGATTCCCCTTCGATGAGGACATGACCATGACCGCGCGCGGCCTTGGCGGCGACTGCGAGCGCGGCCCGGAACGTCGGGGCCGCGCCGATCATCGCATCGAAGCTGGGGGGACCGGGCATCTTCTCGGTCAGCGGTGCAAGCTCGTCGCGCGGAGTTTCGCGGGTCGTGGCGGCTCGCAACGCATGCATCAGCCGCTCGGGCGCAACAGGCTTGATCAGATAGTCGGTCGCTCCGGCGCGCATCGCCTCGACAGCCAGCAACGGCGAGGCGCTGGTGGTCAACATGAGGATCGGAAGGGCCGGGCGGCGGGCCTTGAGCTCGGCGATCAACGAACAGGCCTCGTCGCCGGGGACCCACTGGTCGAGGATGATCGCGGACAGCGCCATGCCCTGCCGCGTGCCAAGGGTGGCGATTGCCGTCTCCGAATCGCGCGCCACCAACGTTCGCCAGCCCTCGCGCGCGGCCAGCGCCGAGACCAGGCGGCTCTGGGCCGGCTCGTCGTCGATCAGCATCAGCAGGCGCTGTTCGCCATCAGCCATCGGGGTTCGCGTCGTTGCTTCCACACGGTCGCACTAGCAGCCAACAGTAAAGGCCAGCTTAAGCTTGATCTGTCGCTGACCTGCTCTTCGCAATTGGGCGCTTGAGTGCGGGGGCGACGCAGGATAGAGCCACTCCGGCAATCGCGCGGCTTCTCGCTGCATCCAACACCTCAAGGGATATCGACGACAATGGCTTCGTCCCACGACATCAAGTCCTCGCAGCAGACCTATTCCGGCTTCCTGACCATGGCCAAGTGGGGCACCGTTGCATGCCTGCTGGTCGCCGCCGTCGTGGTTTTCCTGATCACGCGCTGATCCCTTTCCCGTCGGGGGCCCAATGCGAATTGCAATTCTGCGCGAGCGCGCGGCCGGGGAAACTCGGGTTGCCGCGACCCCTGAAACCGTGCGCAAGTTCATCGCGCTGGGAGCCAGCTTGGCCGTGGAGCCGGGCGCGGGCGCCAGTGCCGCGATCGCCGATGCCGACTATGCCGCGGCCGGCGCGGAGCTGGTGGCGGAGCCGACCATCGGCGCCGGCATCGTGCTGGGCGTGCAGGGCCCCGAGGCGGACCTGCTGGTCGGCCTGGCTCCGGGGGCATGGGTCGTCGCCGGCCTCGATCCGTTTGCGCGGCGTGACCGGGTCGACGCCTATGCCGCGGCCGGGCTCGAGGCGCTGGCCATGGAGTTCATGCCGCGCATCACCCGCGCGCAGTCGATGGACATCCTCTCGAGCCAGTCGAACCTCTCAGGCTACAAGGCCGTGCTGGAAGCGGCCAACCTCTATGGCCGCGCCTTCCCGATGATGATGACCGCGGCGGGCACCGTTTCGGCTGCCCGGGCCTTCATCATGGGCGTGGGCGTCGCCGGCCTGCAGGCGATCGCCACGGCCCGCCGCCTGGGCGCGCAGGTTTCGGCGACCGACGTGCGCTCGGCCACCAAGGAGCAGATCCTTTCGCTCGGCGCCAAGCCGATCTTCGTGGAGAGCGTGGCCGGCATCGAGGGTGAGGGCGCTGGCGGCTATGCCACGGAGATGAGCGAGGAATACCAGAAGGCCCAGGCGGAACTGGTCTCCAGCCACATCGCCAAGCAGGACATCGTCATCACCACGGCGCTGATCCCCGGACGCGCCGCGCCGCGCCTGATCTCGGACGCGCAGATCGCGAGCATGAAGCCGGGCAGCGTGATCTTCGATCTGGCGGTGGCCCAGGGCGGCAACGTCGAAGGCTCCGTGCCGGACCAGGTGATCGAGCGCCACGGGGTCAAGATCCTCGGCTACAGCAACACCCCGGCCAAGCTGCCGGCCGACGCCTCGGCCCTGTTCAGCCGCAACCTTTACAACTTCCTCTCGGCATTTTGGGACAAGGAGGCCGGCAAGCCGGTGCTGGACGAGGAAATCGGCAATGCCGTGCGCCTGACGCAGGGCGGCAAGGTCGTCAACGAGAGGCTGCTCGGCTGAAGGAGGCCGCCAAGCACATGGACTTCATCTCGATCCTCTCGATCTTCGTCATGGCCTGCTTCGTCGGCTATTATGTCGTCTGGTCAGTAACGCCTGCGCTGCACACGCCGCTAATGGCGGTGACGAACGCGATATCCTCGGTGATCGTCGTGGGAGCGCTGGTCGCCGCTGCGGCGCAGGGGGCAGCTGCTTCTTCGTGGCTCGGACTGGTTGCAGT
>DASTGC010000057.1:0-6801 GCA_035719485.1 Novosphingobium sp. | reverse complement strand
GCTTGAGATATCGACATATCCCTGCGCCTTCCTTCCTTGCATCCGGCCATTTTGCCTCAAACCTCGATGGTGCCGTTTATGAGTTTACGACCTAGGTTCTGGCGCGCCCGGCCGGGTTGCCGCCGCGGTGCAGGTTCGACTCCGGTGCGATAAGCGTCAGCCGTAGTCCCTCTGGATTCCACTCGCGGGTGACCGATCCGGCCAGCTGGCGCTCAGCGCTCATGATAATCAATTCGCTGCCGAAGCCGCTCGCTTGCGGCGGCTCGCTGATCCTCGGCCCGCCACTTTCCTGCCAGGTGAGGACCACGTCGGGGCCCCGCAGCTGCGTGCGGATGGTGATCCGGCCGCCTGGCTCCTTCAGCGCCCCGTGTTTGGCGGCATTGGTGGCGAGCTCGTGAATGATCAGGGCGAGCGGCGTGGCGCCGCGATCGTCAAGGCGGATTTCGTCAGTCTCGAGTACGACGCGGGTGCCGGTTTCATCCTGGTAGGGCGCGACCAGCGCGACCAGCAGCCCGTGCAGCTGGCTGTTGGGCAGCTCGGGCTGCGACAGGGCGCTGTGAGGGCGAGCGAAATTGTGAGCCCGGCCGAGCGCGATCACTCGCCGGATCAGCTCCTTCAGCACCGGCTTGTGATCGGCCCTCGCCCGGCTGGTCAGTTCGATCAGGCCGGCGATCACGGCGAAGATATTCTTGATGCGATGGCTCAGTTCGCGGCTCAGCAGCTCATTTTGCTCGGCCGCGAATTTGGTTTCGTGGATGTCGGTGCAGGTCCCGATCCAGCGCACGATGCGCCCGTCGACGATCACTGGCATCGCCCGGCCCAGTGTCCAGCGGTACATCCCGTCATGCCGGCGCAGGCGGTACTCGATTTCGTAGGGCTCACCCGTGGCGAGGGACTCGCGCCACCGCTCCCAGGCGCGGTCCTGGTCGTCGGGATGGAACATGCCGTTCCACCCTTCCCCGTCGGTGGAACCTTCCGGCATGCCGGTGAAGGCATACCACTGGGCATTGTAGAAATCGTGATAGCCATCTGGCAGGGTCGACCAGACCATCTGCGGCATGGCATCGGTCAACACGCGGAAGCCGGCTTCGCTCGCCAGGAAAGCGGCGGCCGATACGGGGTTTGCGGGAGGATTCACCGCGCTGCGATCGCGTTGGCCAGGGTGGGGGTGAAGGCCGGACCCGCCGGGCCGGCAATCAGGTGCAATTGCAGTCTCCGGCACCGCCCGCTCTTCCGATTAGCGGGGACAGCGCCTCGGCCAAGCGCTGCTCTTCGAGCGGCTTTTCCAGCACCGGGGCGGCAAGCCTCGCCGCGGGGCCAAGCTCGGCCGGGTTGGCGGTCACGAACATCACGTTAATGCCGATACGGGCCAGTTGCGCGGCCACGTCTGGGCCGGTGAACCCATCCCGCGGATTGAGATCGACCAGGGCCAGCTGCGGCTGGCGGCGCGCCAGTTCCAGCGCCCCGGCGCTGTCTTCGGCCGTGCCGATAACCTCCACGCCGAGGCTTTCAAGCGCAGCCTCGGCATGGACGGCCGCCAATAACTCATCCTCGACAATAATCGCTTTCATCCGCCGCGCGTCTCCTTGCTCAAAGACAACGGCACCTCCCCCAACGGGTTCCTGCTGCCATCATGGAGGCTGGCCGCGCGTGGCCCGGCAGCGGCGAAGCGCGACAGGAGGTAGGGCGCGAGCGGGATGTCGGTAGTGCCGGTGGCGATCAGTTCGGCCATGGTTTCGCCGACCCCGGGGCCAAGCTGGAAACCACCTCCGGAAAAGCCGAAGGCGTAGAACAGCCCCGGCACGAGCGGGCTTGCCCCCATCACAGGCAGTTCATCGGGCGTGTAGCCCTCGATCCCGCTCCACACCCGGATGACGTTCAGCCGCGCCAGCGCCGGCGCCAGCCGGCGGATCTGTTCGAACTGGGTCATGGTGTTCTGCGGGAGCACATAAGCCCGGTATTCATCCGGGTAGGACTGCGCCCGGGTTGATCCGCCAATCACGATGTTGCCGCGCGCCACCTGGCGGAAATAGACCGATTCCACCTCTTCCGGTGTCATCACCCCGATGGCCGGCTTGATCGCGTAGGGTACCGGTTCGGTCACGCTCATGGTCGGCGCGCGGGCGACGAGGTCGACCGGCTCGTCGAACCATGCCGTGATCTTGCCCGCCCAGGCGCCCGCCGTCACCAGCACCGCGCCGGCGCGGAAGGCGCGGCCGTCCTCGGTCATCAGCTCGAAATCGGAGCCGACTTTCCCGGCGCTCACGATCCGGGTGTCTTCGCAGACCTGGGCGCCAAGTCGAGCCGCGGCGCGGGCGAAGGCGGGGGCGGCGAGGCGCGGATTGGCGTGGCCGTCCATTGCCGAGAGCGATCCCGCCGCCACATCCGGGCCAAGCCAGGGGAAGCGGGCCCGCAGGGCATTGCCGGTCAGCAGCTCCAGCTCCAGACCCTCCTCGCGGGCGACCTTGGCATAGTCCTCCATCTTGCCAATGTTTTCCGGCCTGTCACGGAAGGCGACGCGCATGTGGCCCGATTGCAGGTATTCGACGTCGCTGCCGAGCAGCTCGTGCGCCTGCCGCCAGACCGCGATCGCGCGGTTTGCGAGCGGCAACTGGAAGATCGGGCGGCCCTGTCTGCGGACATTGCCGAAGTTGGTCCCGCTCGCCTGCCGGCCGATCTTGTCGGTCTCGAGCAGGGTGACGGATAGACCCCGGCGGCGCAGGAAGAAGGCGGCGGAAGAGCCCATAAGCCCGCCGCCGATGATCGCCACGTCGCTCTTCACCGGGCTGCTCACCGGCCGCTCCTGGCGGTGCCGACGGGCAGCGGCTTGACCGGCGCCTGGCTGCGCAGCCGTCCGGCCTGCACAACCGGTTCGCCGCGCGCAGCCGCGATGATCTCGGCGGCCGCCGCGCCGCAATAGCGCCCCTGGCAGCGCCCCATGCCAACCCGGCTGAAAGCCTTGGCTCGGTTCGCCTCGACCGCCCCCTTGGCGCTGACCGAATCGCGCAGGACGCCGGCCGTCACCGCCTCGCAGCGGCAGACCATCGTCTCGTCCGCCACGGCGGCCGCAAGCGCATGCGGCCAGGGGAAGGCGCGGGCCAGGCCGCGGGCGAAGGTCGCATAGTCAGCCTTGGCCGCCAGCAGGGTCCGCCGCCGGTCCGCATCGCCGGGATGGCCAAGATCGGCCAGCGCCGCCCGGGCCGCAAGTTCGCCGGTCACCTCGGCACAGCGGGCGCCGAGCACCCGCGCGCCGTCGCCGGCAAGGTAGACGCCCGGCGTGGTCGAGCGGCCGTCCGCGTCTGTCACCGGGAGCCACTGGCGCGTGCCCTCGTCAAAGGCGAAGGTGCAGCGGGCGAGGTCGGCCAGCTGGGTCTCGGGCCGCAAGTGCCAGCCCATGGCCACGGCATCGCAGGCGAAGCGGCGCTCTGACCCGCCTGCGGTGCGGATGCGGATGGCTTGGACGCCCGTTTCGGGATCACCCTCGATCGCTACCGGGGTGACCCCGGACAGCACCGGAATCCCTGCTCTCTTGAGCGCCAGGGTAAGGGTGAGCCCCGTCCACAACAGGTCCGGCTGTGCCGCAAGCTGCGGAAAGGCAGCGATTCTTGCGGAGAACGGTGAGGTGTCCAGCACGGCAGCCACCCTGGCCCCGGCCTTCGCATATTGCGCGGCGACGAGATAGAGCAGCGGCCCCGTACCAAGGAACACCACCTCGTGCCCGATTGCGCAAGCCTGCGCCTTGAGCGCCACCTGGGCCCCGCCGAGGGAGTAAGTTCCGGCCAAGTTCCAGCCGCTTACCGGAACGATCCGGTCAGTCGCCCCAGAGCAGACGATCAGCGCGGAATAGGGCACGGCCTCGGTTTCACCGGCGCTGCTCAGCCAGGCCCGGCCTTCGGCGACGTTCCACACGAGGGTATCGGGGCGATAATCGATGGATGGGGCAAGCGCTTCGAAAGTCTCGTGAATATCGCGGGCGCGGTCAGCCTCGGTGCCGTAGAGCTCGTCGTATCCGCGGGTGAAGCCTTCGCCCTGGCGGCGGTAGATCTGCCCGCCGGCGCGTCGCCCCTCGTCCACGACAAAGGGACGAATCCCGGCCTTCACAAGGGTTTGCGCAGCGCGCACCCCCGCGGGGCCGGCGCCGACGACGATCACGCGAGGTTCGGCCACGATGCCTCCGGCTGGTGCGTGGAAATGGCCAGTCCCTGGGAAACAACGGTTGAGCAGGCCCGCAGCCGGTCACCGTCCGTGGTCCAGACCCAACAATCCTGGCAGGCGCCCATCAGGCAGAAGCCAGCCCGCCGCCCGTCGCCGAATTCGCTGTCCCGCAGGGCACTGCCGCTCGCGAGCATCGCGACCATCAGGCTATCCCCCTGAAGTGCTTCTATTTCCTTCCCGTCCACGGTGATCGATACGGGCGGACGGTCAGTCTCGGCAAGGCGGCGGAAGCGTCCGCTCATCGGGCAGGCTCCCCTTCATCGGCTGCCAGATCGGCGAGGCTGCGATGGCACAGCCAGGCATGGCCATCGTCACTCTGCAACGGCACTGCAACGCGGTCGCACGTGCCCTGCACGGCCAGAGGACAGCGCGGCAGGAAGCGGCACAGGCCGGCTCCCCCATCGCGCAGCAGCGCCTCGCGCGGGGGCTGCCGTTCGAGCCAGCCGCGCTCCATTGTCGGGACCGAATCCAGCAGCAGGCGCGTGTAGGGATGGTGCGGGCCCCGGGCAAAGCCGGCGCGGCTCGCCTGCTCCACTGCCGTGCCGCCGTACAGCACCAGCACATGGTCGCAAAACGCGCGGACCGTGGAGATATCGTGACTGATGAACACGGTGGCAAACCCGAGGCGCTGGCGCAGTTCGTCGATCAACTTGAGGATCGTCGCGCCGACCACGGTATCGAGCGCGGAGGTGACCTCGTCGCAGAGCAGGACGTCGGGCTCGGCGGCAAGGGCGCGGGCGAGATTGACGCGCTGCTTCTGGCCGCCGGACAGCTCGGTGCTGCGCCGCGTTGCGAGGTCGCGCGGGAGCCGGATCAGGTCGAGCAGCTCGCCCACCCGCGCCTCCGCGGCCGCGCCGGTGAGGCCGTGAAACAGGGCGAGCGGCCGGGCGATGATCTCGCCCACCCGCTGGGCTGGGTTGAGTGCGGTATCGGCGTTCTGGAACACCAGCTGGACCCGGCGCAGCTGCTCGCGCGAGCGGTCGGACAGGGCCTTGGGCAGGACCTTGCCGGACAGCGCGATCTCCCCCTGCGCGGCGGGCAGCAGGCCGGCGATCACCCGGGCGAGGGTCGACTTGCCCGACCCGCTTTCCCCAATCACGCCGAGCGCCTCGCCACGGCGCAAGGCGAAGGAGACCTGATCGATCACCGGGATCGCGGGCAGGCCCTCGCGCACCCGGCCATAGCCGGCGACGACATCGGTGACGGCAAGGACCGTATCCCCCGGCGCCGGGCGGGCCGCGTCGGCTTTGGGCCGCGCGGCGGCGAAGAGTGTGCGCGCATAGTCGCTGTGCGGCCCGGCGAGCAGGTCGGCGGCGGGGCCTTCCTCGATCAGCTGACCGCCATTGAGCACGGCGATCCGGTCGGCCATCTGGGCGACGACCGCGAGATCGTGACTGACGTAGATCGCGGTTGCCCCGGTCATGGCCAGGGCACGCTTGAACGCACGCAAAACATCGACCTGGGTGGTCACGTCAAGGGCAGTGGTCGGCTCGTCGAGGACGACCAATTCGGGCCCGGTGATCAGCGCCATGGCGGCCATCAGGCGCTGGAGCTGGCCGCCGGAGACCTGGTGCGGATAGCGCAGGCCGATCTCGTCCGGAAACGGAAGAGCGAGGGCCCGGAACAGTGCCACGGCACGAGCTTCGGCCTCAGCGCGGGTGGCGAGGCGGTGGACCAGCAGCGGCTCGATTACCTGGGCCATGATCGGGCGCGAAGGGTTGAAGGCGGCCGCGGCGCTTTGCGCGACATAGGACACGCGCCGGCCGCGCAGGGCGGCGAGGCCCGCGCCGTCGAGCTGGTCCACCCGGGTCTCGCCGATGCGGATCGTGCCGCCCGCGATCCGCGCGCCGAACCGGGTGTGGCCGAGCAGCGCGAGGGCGATGGTGGTCTTGCCCGAGCCGCTTTCGCCGACCAGGGCGAGGACCTCGCCCCGGGGGATGGCGAAGGACACGTCGTCGACGATGCGGCGCTCGCCGTCCGGGGTGCGGACCGCGATGGTGAGGCCGGAAACTTCGACATGCGCGGCGGTCATGCCCGATCATCCACCGGCTTGAGGGCATCGATCAGAAGGTTCGCGCCGACCGTCAGCGTGGCGATGGCGATCGCCGGGGCAATGATCGCGAGGGCGCCATAGGTGAGGCCCGAGACGTTCTCGCGCACCAGCGAGCCGAGGTCGGCATGCGGCGGCTGGACCCCGAGGCCAAGGAACGAGAGCCCCGACAGCAGCAGCACGATGAAGACGAAGCGCAGGCCCAGATCGGCCAGCCACGGGTGGATCATGTTGGGCAGGATCTCGCGCGTGGCGATCCACCGCGCGCTTTCGCCGCGGCCTCGCGCCACACTGACGAAGTCCAGCCCGACGATGTTCATGGCCAGCGCGCGGGAGATGCGGAAGTTGCCGGGCGTATAGGTGATCGCCGGAATCAGCAGCAGCAAGGTCAGCGAGGAACCGAAGGCCGCGACCAGCACGAGGGCGAGGATCTTGGACGGGATCGAGATCAGCGTGTCCATGGTGCGTGAGAGCACCTCATCCACCCAGCCCCCGCGGATCGCGGCGGTGAGGCCCAGCGCCGTGCCGGAAAAGCT